>JALSJL010000054.1 GCA_026989405.1 Marinosulfonomonas sp.
TGGCACCGAACTTTTCCCGAGGATTGTTCAGAAGTCAAATAGGCGGGTTCGCCGAGATACAGCAAAAGCAAGGTTTTTTTGATGGCAGAACTATTCAGCAAGCCGACGCCACAGCCTGCTGTGGCAAAGCCGCCGAGCATTGATAATGCTCGGGAAACCATATCGACACTCAGTCGGGCGCGTCTGATGCGTGGCAGGGCAGCAAGCATGTTAGCGCGGGGGGGTGAGAAAGCCCCGGTTGCAAAACGCAAGGTGATGGGAAATTGACTGCTCTTATTGATCACCTGCTGAACCGGCAAAATGAGATGGAGTCGATTCGGCTGAAATATGAAGACCTGTGGGATAGGGTTTGCAGAGCCATTTCCCCGACATCCGATGATTTCAGGACCAAGGACAAGGCGCTTGGGCAGCAGAATCAACGTCAATACGATTCATTTCCGATGCAGGCGATGGATAAATTCGCAGCGGCCATCGAGGGTGGGCTGATCCCTCGTACTGAGATGTGGACGGAGCTTAGCACCGGTGACAATGATCTTGATGAGGATCATGACGTAAAGCTGTATCTTGAGGACAAGAACCAGTTATTGTGGGACGAGCGTTACTCGCCCCGTGCGAACTTTTCTTCGTCTGCACATGAAAAGATTTTATCTCTCGGATCATTTGGAAACGGTTGCTTTCTGGTAGAGGCGCGCAAGGGTGGCGGTATCTTCTACAAGTCGATCCATATTTCCGAGATTTTCATTCAGAAAAACCGCGAGGGGTTTATTGACAAGGTTCATCGGAAGTTCTGTCTGTCGACTCACGACGCGATTGAACTGTTTGGCCCGCAGACGCCGGAGCGGATTTTGAAAAGCAAGGATGCTGGCAGGATGTCGGAGAAATTCGAGTTCCTGAACTGCATAATGCCGCAATCAGACCGCGATGATATGGCTATTGGAATGAAGTCTATGCCTTTTGTCGGGCATTACGTGTTTTTGGCTGATAAGTTGTTGATAAGAACGGATGGGTACTACGAGATGCCGTATATACCGTCTCGATATCTTGTCAACTCTGATGAAGTTTATGGGCAGGGACCGGCAACCAAAATGCTGGCTGACATTTCAATGTTGCAGGAGATGCGGCGCACCACCATCGAGGCTGCCAACATATCTGTTGACCCGCCGGTACTGTTACACGCGGACGACATCAGTGACTTCGATCAGATGCCGGGGGCCCACAACTACGGGGCGCTGGACGACCAAGGCAGGCCAATGGCCATGGCGTGGAATACTGGTGTGAATGTCGGGCTTGGGCTGGACATGATATCCGATGTGCGGCGGCAGATCGACGATGGGTTTATGGGTGTATATTTCAGGGTTCTGGTTGAAAATCCCCAGATGACCGCAACGCAGGCTATGTTGATCGCGCAGCAACAGGGCCAGATGACTGCGCCGCCAATTGGTCGGTTGCAGTCTGAATGGCTCGGCCCGATGATCCGGAGAGAAAGCGGGATCTTGTACAGGCAGGGGAAATACGGTGATATGCCTGATGTTCTTCGTCAGCACTTCGAGAGCACCGGCAAAAGCCTGCAGATCAAATATACCAGTCCGCTTACCCGTGCGGCCAGAACCGGCGAGGCGGTGGGTATTCTTCGGACGTTCGAAAGCTTGGCACCGATTGCACAGATTGACCCGACAGTTTACGATGCGTTTGATGCAAAGGAGGTCGCGCGGATTGTGGCCGACGCCAACGGCGTTCCGGCAAGGGCGCTCAAATCACCTGAAGACATGAAGGCTCAGCAAGAGGCAGAGGAACAGCAGGCGGCGCTTGGCGATGTTCTCACAGCCGCACCGATTGCAGCCCAGACAGCCAAAACCCTGAGTGAGGCTCAGGCAATGTCCCGCAATAATCCGGTGCTGAATTGAACAAGGCAGAGGCAGCCCTGAACCAAAAGAACATGGCTTTGGCCTATCGCCGGCTGTTTCTGTCTGAAGACGGGACGATAAAGATGGATGCTGATGCTGTTCTGCGTGATCTCGAACGCGTATGCATGTGGATGCCAAAAGGATTGCCGACCGCGTCAGGCGGGAACATAGACCCGTATGCGGTTGTGGCTGATGCTGCAAGGCGGTCGGTTTTTGCACACATCAAGCGGCAACTGTTCATTGACCTGGCGAAATTTACCAACGCAATAGAAGGAGATCGCAAATGAGCGACGAAGAATCTGCAGAAGATACAGCAAAGGCAGAAGACCAATCGGTTACTCAAACATCATGGACAGAAGGGTTTGACGATGATCTGTCCGGGTACATTGAGAACAAGGGCTTTGAGAGCGCGGCCACATTGGCGGAATCATACCGGAATCTTGAAAAGCTGCACGGCGTTCCTGCGGACAAGCTGGTAGCGTGGCCATCCGATACGACAGACCGCGAATCCATGGTGAAAATCTATGAGCGCATGGGTATGCCCGGCGATGCCGGGGAATACACGAATGTTCTTGGCGAGGAATTCAATGACGATACGTTCAGGAACATCGCGGCCAAAGCCCACGAACTGGGTCTCGGTGATTCTCAGTTTCAGGGGCTACAGGAGATCGTAGCCCAGCAGGCGGAAGCCGAGAGAAATGCGATTGAGGAAAGGACGGCGGCTGATTTCGATGCATGGAAGAGTTCGAATGAAACCGGGTTCAACAATGCCGCGCGATTAATGGCTGACATGGGCGTTGATGAGGCTGGCCTTGAAGGTCTCTTGTCTGGCGACAAGACTTCAATGTACGACTTTCTTGCCAAGCTGGCCGAGAGGACGAACGAAGCCGAGGTAATTCATGGAGAACCCGCCGAAGGAAGCAGCGGTTTTGCAATGACTCCGGCGGCAGCCAAGGCGAAAATAGCGGAGCTGCAGGGGGATGCTGATTTCATGGCGAAATATCACTCGAAAATACTTTCGATCCGTGAGCCTGCAATTGCCAGAATGACCAGGCTGCATGAAGCCGCGAGCAAATAGGGAATTTGACAATGAATAAGCGTGAAGTTAGGATGCGGGCGATTGAGGCCATTACCGGTTCCGGAATTCGGGAGGTGGCGCGCCTCATATCTGATGCCCGGCAGATCGAAGACTGGGTTATGGCGGCAGAGGACAAGGATTCGTCCCCTCGAAAGCCCGGACGACCAAAGACGGCGGACAAGTAGAGATACCCCGCCTGACGCCGCGAAAGGGCGGGGCACACTGAGCCTTATCAGAGAGATGGTCCCTAACGGATAAGCCGATTCTCGATTGTAATGGAAAACAATCAAGGAGATGGCGATGACCATCAATATTCCGACGCACTTTGTCGATCAATACACGAGCAATCTTGCGAACCTTCTGGAAATCAAGGGCGGCAAGCTGCGTCCATATGTGACTGTATCGTCTCATGTGGGCGAGGGCGCTGTTGCGGTTGACCAGGAAGGCCCGCTTGAAATGCTGGAAGTCATCGGGCGAGGAGGTCCGATGCCGCGAATGGATGCTGCTACGGATCGACGCTGGGTCTACCCGGTGGATTACGAACTGTCGCAGCGCGTTGACACGTTTGATCTGTTGCGCACTATCCTGCCTGACCCGCAAAGCCGACAGGTGCAGCGGGCGGCACGTTCTGCGGCGAGGAAAACCGACGAGGTGATTTTCGGCAAGTTCTTCGATGTTGCCAAGACCGGGCGCAGCGGAGAGGTAAACGAGGTGTTCGACGATACGAACCACCGCGTAGATGCTGCCCTCGGCGCTGCCGCAGATACCGGGCTGAATGTCGACAAGATCATTCGTGCACGGCGAATACTGCTGCAAAACAATGTCGATTTGGAGCAAGAACAGGCCGTCATGGCCATTCATCCGTACCAGGAGGAAGACCTGTTGCGTCAAACGCAGATCATCAACACAGACTATCTTGTTGCCAATGGCGGTGCGCCCATCCTGAAAGACGGCCGGGTTTCTCGGATTGCCGGAATTGATATCATCACGTCGATGCTGGTTCCGACCGACGCGAACTACAGGCTGAACCCGATGTGGGTTCCGTCCGGAATGCATCTTGGGGTTTGGAGCGATCTGAAAGTCAAGGTGAGCGAGCGAGCCGACATCTCGGGGACGCCTTATCAGGTGTATTCCCAACTGACCATCGGGGCCACTCGAATTGAGCCCGGTCGCGTCATCAAAATCGAATGTCAGGAGGCCTAAACCATGGCAAATATTGATTCGACAATCATCAGCAATCGCAATGCAACCCCGCGTGTTGCCAATGATCCATGGAACGACGCTCGCCTGAAAACGACTGGTGCTGGTGAGGTCGAGGTTTCTACCTCCGAAACCGTTGGCAGCCAGCTTCGTTTCGTTCGGGTTCGGTCTGCGGCAGTTATCAAGCAGGTTCTTTTGTCCTGCGATGCTGTGGCGGTCGGCGGTGCCGTCAATATCGGCGTGTATCGCACTGCCGATGATGGGGGTGCCGTTGTGGACGCCGATTTCTTCGCGTCAGCAGCGGTTGTCACCTCGGCTCTGGTAGACAGCAATGTTGCCCACGAGAGCGGCGTATATGGCATTGAGGACAAGAACAAGCCGATGTGGGAAGCCCTCGGCCTGAGCGAAGACCCAAATGTTTGGTACGACATCGCGGGCACCGTGACGACCAACATGGGCGGTGCCGGTACGCTGATGCTGGAAGCCACCTACGTTGATGGTGCTTCCTGATGGCGGTCAGATACTATGGAGTTGATGTCGGCGGTCAGAATGCTGCCGATGTCACGATCGGCACGGCCACCGGATCGAAGGATGTCGAACTGGCAGTTGATGATACGAACCTTACGGCGGGTTCGATCACCAAGCGGCAATTCGTGCAGATCGCTCTGGAAGCCATCGCGCAGGCTGTTGAAGAAGATGCCGGCATGTAAACAACTGGCCCTTCCCTTTCGGGTGGGGCCGCACTTTCATGGGGGCGGGCATGTCGTCAGAAGTTGATATTGCGAACCGCGCTCTTTCTATGTTGGGCGAAATCAGAATTACATCAATGGCCGACGCCAACAAGGGCGCAAGGGCAATGAGCGCACGGTTTGATATGCTGCGCGATGCAGAACTATCTGCATACCCGTGGCGATTTTCAGTCACCAGAACCAACCTTGCAGCATCGACAGATGTTCCGGAGTGGGGATACTCAACCATTTATGACCGTCCTGTAGATGATTTGCGCCCGATCAGGATTGGCGGGGCCGCAGTCGGCGTTTATTACAGCGCTTCCGGGGTCCATGGCCAAGATGCACCCTACGAGATCATCGGTGGGCGCATACACACTAGCATGTCAGCACCCCTGAACTACGAATACATAGCCAGGATTGCAGATACAGGGCAGTTTGACCCTCTGTTTGTGGAGGCTCTCGCGGCGCGCCTGGCGGTTGACGCGGCAGAAGAATTGACGCAGAGCAATTCAAAGAAAGAGGCGGCAATGATGATCTACCGGGATACGTTGTCTGAGGCGCGCCGGGTAAATTCTTTGTACCGTCCGCCACGACGCCGCAGCGCTGGAACCTGGGTACAGTCACGCGTCAACTTTTCACCATGGTAAAAACCAGTCCGATCATAAATGCGTTCAACGCAGGCGAGTGGTCAAACCTTCTTGGCGGCAGAACTGATATTGAAGGGTATAAGGCATCTTCATTCGTGCTGGAAAATTTCATTCCGAGCATTCAGGGCCCGGCGATCAGGAGGGCCGGCACAGGATTCGTCA
>JALSJL010000055.1 GCA_026989405.1 Marinosulfonomonas sp.
TTGATCGCCGCCCACGCATCATCCGAGAGCCAAAACCCTTCCGTCATCATTCACCTCCGGCTCGTTTTCCCGCAGTGAACCAGACAGATATCGAAAAATCAAAAGGTTGATTAGGTTTTAACCCTAGAACATGAAAGCATTTGCGCCAAGTGCAATCCGGTCGGGCGCGCGATGCCCTTCCTTGTCTGCAAGGCGCGGACCGGATGGGTCTTGACCTTGAACCACGGGGTTTCTAACATTCTAGAATGTCGCGATCACCCACCACCCGCTCGGACGAAACCGGCACTCAGGCTGTGCTTGAGCCGCTTGACCGGTATGAAGGCAGCCTTTCCAACAGGGTCTACCAGTCGTTGAAATCCGCCATCATGTCGCTTGCCTACCCGCCCGGTGGCGTTCTGCGCAAGAACCGGATTTGCGAAGAGCTTGGCGTGTCGCGCTCTCCGGTGTCCGAGGCCGTCGCCCGCCTGGCCAGCGAAGGGCTTGTGCGCGTGGTTCCGCAGGCCGGCACTTACGTCGCCCGGTTTTCCATGAGCGAGATTCGCGAAGGGGCGTTTTTGCGCGAGGCCCTTGAAGTCGCAGCGGTCGAGCACCTGGCCGGGATCATCACCGACGAACAGATCAACAAGCTGAAGCGCAACCTGCGCATTCAGGCGATCCATCTGGAAGACGGCGACACGGCGGGGTTCTACGAACTCGATGGCGAGATGCACAAGATGCTGCTTGAAGGCACCGGGTTTCGCCGCCTGGCGGGGCTTGCCGAAACCGCGTGGGCGCAGGTCAACCGGGCGCGGCAACTGCTGCTGCCCGAACCCGGACGAATGGAAGACACCCTGGCCGAACACCAGGCCATCGTCGACGCGCTGGCCGCCCGAGACCCGCAGGCGGCCCGGGCGGCAACGCGCCGGCATCTGCGCCAGTTGATCAAGTTCCTTGAACCGCTTGAGCAGGCGCACCCGGAGTGGTTCGAGACCTGAGTCGTCGCGCGCCTGTCCGCCAGATCGAGCCGCTAGATCTTGTAGAACCGCTTTGCCGTGCCAGCGAAAATTTCTTCGCGTTCGGCGATGCGCAGGTGTCGGGTCAGCTCAACCGCCGCGTCCACCCATTCGTCATAGCTGGCGCGCAGCCGGCACACCGGCCAGTCAGATCCCCACATTATCCGCTTGATGCCAAACTTCTCGAGAACATGCTCGGTCACCGGGCGCAGATCGTCCACGCTCCAGTCTTCGGCAGCCTCCGTCACAAGGCCCGACAGCTTGCAGCAGGCGCCGGTGTCTTCGGCAATCCGAGTCATCCCGCGGGCCCAGTCCTGGAACCGCTTGGGGTGTTCGTCAAACTCGCGGATCGGTGGCTTCATGCAATGGTCGATCACGACCCGCATGTCAGGATATGTGGTGAGCAGCGCGTGGAAGTTCTTCAGGTGTTTCGGATAGCCAAGTGCATCCAGCGTCAGGTCCATGTCGACCAGCGCCTGAAAGCCCCACTGCACGTCTTCGCGCAGCATCCAGTCTTCATCTTCGATGTCCTGGATCATCGGGCGCACCCCGACGAACTTCTTGTGCTGAGCAAGGCGCTCAAGCACTTTCAGGTGGTCCTTGTTCTCAAAATCCACCCAGCCGACCACGGCACCCACGCTTGGAGTCGCATCGGCGATGCCCAGAAGGTATTCGGTTTCTTCCACCGTGGGAGCGGCCTGAACAAGCACCGTCTTGTTCACCCCGTGGCGCGCCAGTTCGGGGCGCAGGTCGGCCGGGCCATAGGGGCGCGACAGCACCTCGTCGTCCTTCGGCATCCAGCCATAGTCGCCGCGCGCCGGGTCCCAATAGTGTTGATGAGCATCGATCCGATACATGTCCCTGTTCTCCTCAGCTTGGTGCATCCGGGTGCATCAGCCCATTCGCTTTCAGGTCGTCCCATAGCGCGGGCACAATGTCGGCCTGTGCAGCCTGGATGTTCGAGTTCATCTCGTTCAGCCCCTGTCCCCCCGGTATTACAGACACGATCGCCGGATGGGAAAGCGGAAATTGGAAGGCCGCGTCGACCATTCGCACACCATGGGTTCTACATACATCCTGAATTTGGGTAACGCGCTCAATGATTTCCAGAGGCGCGGGGTCGTAATTGTAAAACGCCCCGTCGCGCGGGCCGCTGGCCAGAATGCCCGAGTTGTAGGGCCCGCCGATCACCACGCCGATGCCGCGGGATTGGCATAGCGGCAGAAAGCTGTCCAGCGCTTCCTGCTCCAGCAACGTGTAGCGCCCGGCCAGCAGGAACAGGTCGAAATCACCGCGTTCGGCCAGCCATTGACAGGGCTGCCATTCGTTCAGCCCGGCCCCGAAAGCGCGGATCACGCCCTGGTCGCGCAACTCGATGAGCGCCTTGTAGCCGCCGTTCATGAACTCTTCCAGCTTGGCGTCAAGCGCCGCCTGGCTGCCGTGGTTGAACACGTCCAGGTCATGCGCATACAGGATATCCACCCGGTCGAGCCCCAACCGCTCCAGCGAGAAATCCAGCGAGCGCATCACCCCGTCGTAGGTGTAGTCGTAGACTTCCTGCCGAGACGGGACTTCAAACCACTTGCCCACCCCATCCCGCTGCTCCGGTGCGCAGGCCGTCAGCAGCCGGCCGACCTTGGTCGACAGCACATATTCGTCGCGGGGCTTGTCGCGCAGAAAATGGTTCAGCCGGGTTTCCGCCAGCCCGAACCCGTAAAGCGGTGCCGTGTCGAAATAGCGGATGCCAGCCTCCCAGGCGCGGTCCAGCACCGCCTGGGCGTCGGCTTCGGGGATCGCCCGGTAAAGGTTTCCAAGCGGTGCCGTGCCAAACCCCAGTTCCGTGAAATCCAGACCGCCGTTGCCCAGCCGGTCCCAATGGCGTGTTCGCATGTTCATTGCCGCTTCCCCATCTGCATATATTCATACTAGAATGTTAGTGGAGGCCGTGAAGGATTGCACGCAATTCTGGCCCCTGCGACTGCAAAAGAGGCAAAAAATGACAAGATTCCAGACCGTGTTCGGCGCCCGCAAGCCGGTGATCGCGATGGTCCACCTGGGCGCCCTTCCCGGCACGCCGCTATATGATGCCGATGCCGGGCTGCCCGGGCTGGTCGAGGCTGCCCGTGCCGACCTGAACGCTCTGCAGTCAGCCGGTGTCGATGCGGTGATGTTCGGCAATGAAAACGACCGCCCCTATGAATTCGATGTCGACATCGCTTCGACGGCCACGATGGCCCATGTCATCGGCCGCCTGACCCCGGAAATCCTGGTGCCTTTCGGTGTCAACGTGCTGTGGGATCCGATGAGCACGATTGCGCTGGCGGCGGCCACCGGCGCGCGGTTCGTGCGTGAAATCTTTACCGGCACCTATGCCTCCGACATGGGCCTGTGGAACCCGGATGCCGGCGCGGCGATGCGCTACCGCAACCGGTTGGGGTGCCGCGATGTGGCGATGCTGTTCAACGTCTCGGCCGAGTTTGCCGACAGCCTCGACCGGCGCCCGCTGGCCGATCGGGCGCGCTCTGCCGTGTTTTCCTCGATCCCTGACGCGGTGCTGGTGTCGGGTGCCATCACCGGCGAGGCGGCGCGCATGGACGACCTTGCCACGGTCAAGGCTGCCCTGCCCGATGTGCCGGTGCTGGCCAACACCGGCGTGAAGCATGAAACCGTCGCCGAGGTCCTGGCGGTCGCCGATGGCTGCGTCGTCGGCTCATCGTTGAAGGTCGACGGCGACACCTGGAACCCGGTCGATCCCGGACGCGCCGCCGACTTCATGGCCCGGGTGCGGGCCGCGCGGGGGGAAGGCTGATGCAGGCGCGGCTGAAAGACGACCTGCGCGCACTGATGCTGATACCGGGCCTGAGCGGCCACGAAGACCGGGTGCGGCACGAAATCGCCGCGCGGCTTCAGGTTGCTGGCGTGGCCGGCCGAGCCGACCGTGCCGGTAACCTGATCGCCACTTTTCGGGGCGACGAAAACGCACCTTCGGTCATGCTGTTTGCCCACATGGACCAGCTTGGCTTTGTCGTGCGCAAGATCCGCGACGACGGGCTGATCCGGGTTGAGCGCCTTGGCGGAGTGCCCGAACGCGCGATGGCGGCGCAGGCGGTGCTGCTGTGTGGCCGCAAGGGCGATGTGCCAGGGCTGATTGCCAACAAGGCGCATCACGCCACAACGCCTGACGAAAAATACCAGGTGGTGCGGGTGGCGGACGTGTTGGTCGATACAGGCCACACGTCACGCGGCAGCGTCGAGGCGGCTGGCATCACCATCGGCACACCCGTTGTCTGGCAGCCGCGCGTTCTTGACCTTGCCGGCGGCCGTATCGCCGGGACCAGCGTCGACGATCGTGCAGGCTGCGCCGTGATGCTTGAAGTTGCCCGCATGCTGGCGGGCCGCAAGACCGGGCCGACGGTGCACCTGGTGTTCTCGGTGCTCGAAGAATTCAACCTGCGCGGCGCCGTGATGGCAGCCGAGGCGCTGCGCCCCGACATTGCGCTGCAGATCGACCTGATGCTCGCCTGTGACACGCCCGACATGGCCGAACGCGGCGACATGCGCCTGGGCGGCGGGCCGGGCATCAGCCTGTATTCCTTCCATGGGCGCGGCACGTTGAACGGCGTCATCCCGCACCCGGCGCTGGTTGGCCTCTTCGAGGGCGCGGCCGAGACCGCCGGACTGACGCTGCAACGCTCGGCGCAGTCAGGCATCCTGACCGATCTGTCCCATGTGCAGACTGTCGGCGCCGGCATCGCCGCGCTCGATATCGGCTATCCGATGCGCTATTCGCATTCGGCGCTGGAAGTCTGCGACATGGCCGACCTGGAAGCGCTGACCAGGCTGATCGGGAAGGCGCTGGCGGCCATTGGGCCGGGCTTTTCGCTGGAAAGGAGCTAGGCGCATGACGATCACCCTTGGCATCGACATTGGCACCTATCAGAGCAAGGGCGTGCTGGTCGACGGCACGGGCGCGGTTCTCGCCAGCGCGGCCCGCGACCACGAGATGCTGGTGCCGCAACCGGGCTGGGCCGAACACCGCCCCGAGCAGGACTGGTGGGACGATTTCACCGACCTGACGCAAGAGCTTCTGGCCAGCGCCGGGATTTCCGGCGATCAGGTGAAGGCCGTCGCCTGCTCGGCCATCGGCCCCTGCATGCTGCCGCTTGACGAAAACGGCGCGCCGCTGATGAATGCGGTGCTTTACGGCGTGGACACCCGCGCGACCGACGAAATCGAACGGCTCAACGCCGAGATCGGCCCGCAGCGCATCCTTGACACCTGCGGCAATGCCCTGACCTCGCAGTCGGTCGGCCCCAAAATCCTCTGGCTCAAACGCAACCGGCCCAAGCTGTTTGCCCGCACCGCGCGCATCACCACCTCAACCACCTATCTCGTTGGCAAACTGACCGGCGAATGGGTGATTGATCACTACACGGCCGCCAATTTCAGCCCGCTCTACGACGTGAACAAATGTGACTGGACCGATGCGCTCACCACCGGCATCATCGGGCGCGACCAGCTTCCGCGCCTGTTGTGGTCGACCGACATTGCGGGCCACATCACCACCCGGGCGGCCGCCCGGACCGGGCTGGCCACCGGCACACCGGTCACCGCCGGCACAATTGATGCCGCCGCCGAAGCCATCAGCGTCGGGGTGCATGCACCGGGCGACATGATGGCGATGTATGGCTCGACTATCTTCATCATCG
>JALSJL010000056.1 GCA_026989405.1 Marinosulfonomonas sp.
ACCGTTTCCACGACCTCCGTGCGCGCCACCCCGACGGCCATTGCGCCTTTGACCGGTTTCGTGATCGGGCGCCGATATTGCGCCGGCCCGGACTGGTAAAGCTTCACCAGCTGAAATTCGGTTGTCGCCCCATCGCCGATTCCGATCACCTGGTCTTCAAAGTTGATCTCTTCCGACGGAAGGCATGACTTGTAGTCGGACCAGTCTTTCCAACGGAAGCCGAACAACTGCCCCTGCCGCGCCTCGAAAAACGCAATGAGCGTTTCGATGTCATCGAGCGACCGCATCCCGATGCCCGCATCATAGCGCCGGCGCGCATGCGCCCACGGCGTGTTGCGCTCTTCGAATCCGTTGGCAAGCGTCACGATATCCGTGCGCCTCTCGGGCCCCCCGACCGATCCGAAACTCAGATTGGCCGGAAACCTCACTTCGTGGAAATTCATGGAAATTCTCCCTTTGCACGCGGCAACCATCTCCGGGAT
Organism: Marinosulfonomonas sp.; assembly: GCA_026989405.1. GTDB lineage: Bacteria > Pseudomonadota > Alphaproteobacteria > Rhodobacterales > Rhodobacteraceae > JAJRUE01. The sequence continues at coordinate 483 of JALSJL010000056.1, forward strand.
GATCCGCGCCCGATTGCCGGTCCGTTACCTGTTGCGTTGTCCGCGCCCAAGCGCCCGGGTCAGTTGCGCGGCAATCTGCGTGCTGGAGCGCCGGAAGCTCTCGGCGTCGGGCGTCGAGACGTTCATCACGATGTTCACCGGCGCGCCGCCACCGGCGGCCCGCACGCCAAGGCGTCCGTCCGGGCCGCGCGCCAGCGGCATGATCGCTTCAGGCCCCGCTTCCCCCATCAGTCCGCGCCCGCCACGCATGCCAAAACTCATCGGGCCGGATACGACGCCACCCTTGGCAAAAGGCATCACGCGCCCCTGCGAAAACGCGCCTCCATTGGCAAAAGGCAACAGCCCGCCAATGGCGCTTTCCATGCCGGTCGCCAGCAGGCCGCCGACATGCCTGGTCACCGGTCTGAGGGCCGCCGAATAGGCCGCATCCACCATGGATTGCCCAACCTTGCGAAACGCCCCCGACAGCTTGTCGCCATCGAACACCAGCCCGTCGATCGCCCGGCGCAGGCCAGAGCCGATCGTGCGTTGCAGCTGGCCAACGTCGCGCCCGGCATCATGCACGGTGGCTTGCAGCCGTTTCACTTCCTGCTCGAAGGCCGCCGTCATCTCGGCCACGCCACCCAGACTGTCTTGCAGACGTTCCGATTGCTCGTTCAGATCTGAAAATTCACTCACTCTTGCTTTCCTTGTTCGAAGCCCCGTAGAGCCGTTCAAGCTCGGCCAGCCGCGCCCGGCCTATCGGTGCCGTGCCGGCATCCTCGCCAAGCATCATCGCCAGTTCAGCCGGTGTCAGACGCCAGAAATCCCGGGGCTGCATGCCCAGCCCCTGCAGCCCCACACGCATCAGCGCAGGCCAGTCAAACCGCATCGTCTGCGCCCGCGTCCGGCGTCGAGAACGCGCGCACCAGCAGTTGCCCCGCGGCCCGCGCTGCACCGACCAGCCCACCTTCGATCTCGGCGCTGACAAGATCTTGCGCCTGTCCTCGCCAGCCGCCGCCTCGCAGCCCGGCCACGATCAGCCCCAGCACATCGCCGCTCGAAAACTGTCCGGCCTCGAAACGCTCGACCAGGCACACGAGGCTGTCAGCGCCCAACGACGCTTCAAGCTCGGCCAGCGCTCCCAGGGTCAGTTTCAGCACATGGCGCTCGCCATCGATGACCAGGGCCACCTCACCTGTCCACGGGTTCGCCATCCGATCAAAGCGCCGTGAACGACAGGGCGCCCGCAGAGGCCATGGACAGCTCATAGGTGGCTTCGCCGTTGTAGCTGCCGGCGTAGTCGATTGACGTCACCTGGAACGGGCCCTCGATGATACCGAAGTCCGGCACGATCACCTGGAAATCCGGCACCTGACCGTCAAAGAAAATCTGGCGCGCGCGCTCATCGGTCGCGTGGTCCTTGAACACGCCCGAGCCCGAAATCGCCGCGCTTTTCACGCCCGACCCGGCCAGCAGCTCGCGCCAGCCCCCGGCGCTTTCCAGGCTGGTCACATCAATGCTCTCGGCGTTGAAAGACACGCGCGTTGCGCGCAATCCCGCGAATGTATCGAATGAACCGCTTCCGGTCATGTCGATCTTGATCAGTAGGTCCTTGCCATTTTGGGCAGCCATGCCTGCAACTCCAGTTCAGTTTGTTTTCATTGATCTTCGAGATACGCCCGAAACCGCAGATCGATCCTGCGCAGGTTGGCGCCCTCGACGCGGGCCGCTTTCGCGCGCACGAAATTCAGATAGACGACACGCCCCCGCGTCAGCGTCAGACTTGCCCCGAGCAAGGCATCCGAAACCGCGGCAGCCGCTTCCTTGGCCGCAAGAAATCCGGCGGCCTGGCTCACGATGCTCACCGTGAACTCGTGCACAGCCCCGAGCCCCGTCTGGTCCGACCCCTCGCTGGCCTCTTCCGGACCGATGCTCACATAGATCGGCGGGATCGCTCCGGGCGGTGCCGCGTCAAAAATATTGGCCCCGACCAACCCTGTCAGAACACCATCGCCAAGAAGCACCTGATAGACAGCCCCCTGAAGCGCTGCGGCCATTCCATAGCTCATGCCACCACCTCCTCGCGCGCATGGCACATCAGAAAGTGCGCGTTCGCGTCATGTTCGGCCACCGCCAGAATGCGAAAAACCCGCGCGCCGTCGCGAAACCGTTGGTCCGGTTTCGGCCGCGCGGGCGATCCGGCGGGTTCGGCCCGCACAATGATGCGGTAGGGCACATCTGAAACCGTCAGAAACTGCTGCCCCCGCTCGCGCCCGGTTCCCGCCTTGACCGAGGCCCAAAGCGTGCCCAGAGCGACCCAGGACTCAATCTGCCCGCCGGCGCCGTCGGGCACCCGTTGCGCCTCTTCCAGCGTCAATTTCCGGTTCAGCCGGATCGTCGGCCACCTCATTTCGCGGCCCCGCCCAGAATGCGCACATTGCGGTAGGGCTGGATCAGCGACGACACGCCAAACGGCATCACGTTCTCGCCCACGGCAGCATTTCGGTTTTCATAGAAATGTGTCGCCAGCATCAACACCGCCTGTTGCAGGTCACTCGGAACATCCGCCCAGTCCGGGCCAAACCCCGCAGTGAAATCAATCTCGGCCAGGCCCGCCTGCGGGATTGTGGGCAACTGCCCGGAAACGCCCAGAAGCGCCGGCCGGTGGGTATCCTTTTCCAGACGGTAAAGCGCGCCCGACACCACGGTCGGGCTGCCCTGACGATCAATCAGCCGCACAGCCGTGACGTCCGAGATCGGCGCACGGGGCAACGCCTGCCGCCCCGGCTCGCGCCAGATGCCGAGGCTCCAGGTGAACTGCTTTTCCAGCAACACCTTTCCGGTGCGTGCCTCGATCGCCGAAATTGCCGCGCGCAGGTAGTTCTCCAGAACCGCGTCCTGCAACGAGGCCCCGCTGAACCCGGTGCCCAACAGAAGGTGGTCCTTGAACTCGGCAACCGGCAGGGCCGCACTGGGCACCGAGGTCTGCTCGACTAACATCATGTACTGTCTCCGATCATTCTTGCCCGTTTCGGGCATCGTCAGTTTCGGTCGGGCGCGCGCCCACCCGCGTCGCTCGGACGGAGGGAGCAGCTAGACAACGCGAACTTGATGGCGCGCGCCCGTTTGGAGGCAGCCAGGCTGCCCCCGCCCAATCCCTGTTAGGAGATCGAGAACTTCAGCAGCTTGATCGCTGCAAAGTCGCTGACATCGCCGCCGACGCGCTTGGTTGCGTAAAACAGCACGTTCGGCTTGGCGCTGAACGGATCACGCAGGATGCGCAGGTCCGGGCGCTCGGCCACCGTGTAGCCGGCCTCGAAGTCGCCAAAGGCAATCGCCGCGCCGAAACCCGACATGTCCGGCATGTCCTCGGCAATCAGCACCGGGTATCCCATCAGCCGCGCAGGTTCGCCGGCCGCCAGACCGTCGGACCACAGGAAGCGCCCGTCGGCATCCTTCAGCTTGCGCACCTGGCCCGCGGTTTTCGAGTTCATCACGAAAGACGCATTGGCCCGGTATTGCGCGCCCAGCGCGTAGACCACATCGACAATCTTGTCGGCCGAGCCGATATCGCCATCGACCCCGGTCGCAATGTAGCCCAGCGAGCCCCAGCTCCAGGCGCTGTCATCCACCTGCGGATGGGTCAAGAAACCCGTCGGCTTGTCCACGCCGTCGCCACCCACAAAGGCGGCCGCTTCGGCGCGGGCAAACTTGTCGGCAATGCGCCCGGCCAGCCAGCCTTCGATATCGAAGGCGCTGTCGTCAAGCAGGCGCTGGCTGACCTTCGGCAGCGCCGACAACTCGTGCAGCGGGATGGTGATCCGCTCGATGGTCGGCGTGCCGGTCTCGGCCGTCGCCGCCAGCTCGCTGGCCCAGCCCGACCCGACATCGGTGCTGTCGATCAGCACGTCGTAAGACGTCGCCTCGACATTGACGATGCTCGCCACCGAACGCAGCGAAGAGGTCGACTGCAGCACGCTCTTGATCGTGTCGGCGGTCTGCGGGTCGACCAGGTAGCCGCCATCGGCCGCCACGGCGCTCGACATCGCCTTGCCTTCCAGCGCAAGGCCGCGCAGCGCCTCGTCATCGCCATTGCGCACATAGGCTTCGAACGCCTTCTGATGCGGCGCCTCGGCTTCGCTTGCGGCACTCAGAACCGGTCGGCTCAGGGTTACGGATTTCTTGTCCAGCATGGTCACTCGCTCTTCTTGCTGTTGCAGTTTCTGGTAAATGTCGTCTTTGAAGTTCTTGATTTCACTCACAAATCCGGTCATCGCGGCCTTGACCTGCGCCACCGGTTCCCCGGGCAAGGCGTCACCGCCCGCCCGAGACTTCGTCTCGGTCGTCTTGCTCATCAAACATTCCTGTCTTGGTTGGTTTTTCGGGGAATGGACATCGCCCGGCGGCACGCCGGGCAGCGCCCGGACCTCCCCCATGGGGAGGGCGCTTCGCCCCCTCCCCGAGGTCCGGGCCCCGCCCTCAGCAATCTCTTGAAACGGCCTCCGCCAGCGCGCCGCGCGCCTCTTCGAAAACCCTCGCCAGTTCGCGCAGCGCCTCGCTCTCAAGCCCCTCGCCCTTGGCGCCAATCCGCGCCTCGGGCAGCATCGGGAATGTCACCAGCGACACTTCCCAAAGCTCCAACTCGCGCAGCAACCGCTGCCCCTTGGCGTCCTTTTCCGCCTTCACCGTGCGATAGCCGATCGACAGGCCGTCGATCGCCCCGGCCCCGATCAGCGCCGCCGCCTCGCGGGCCCGGGCCACATCGGCCAGCAGGCGACCCTTGACGTAAAGCCCGCGTTCGTCCTCGCGCACCTCGTCCCAGATGCCGATCGGCTGCGCCGGGTCGTGCTGCCACAGCATCTTGACCCGCCGCCCGGCCTTTTTCAGCGCCGCGAGCGAGCCGGCATAGGCCCCCGGCATCACCACGTCGCCGCCCTTGTCGCGCTTGCCGAAATAGCTGGCATAGCCCTCGATCACCTGGCCCTCGGCCACCACCAGCGCTTCGCCCGCGCGGGCAAACTTGCGCTCCGGCGCGCCCTCGAAATCGCTCATTGCACCTCTCCTTCATCCAGCTTCGGCAAGCCCAGCAGCGCCCGCTTTTCCGCATCGCTCAGAAACGAGGCCTCGGCCACGCGCCGCCACTGCGCCTCGCGCTCGCCCGAAAGCGCCGGCACCTGGTCCAGGTCGGGCCGCAGCTCGGCCGCCTCGCCGGTGAACCCCGCCAGCCAGTGCGACA
>JALSJL010000057.1 GCA_026989405.1 Marinosulfonomonas sp.
CATCGTCGCCTGGATCGTCTTCGGTTGCCTCCGGTCCCTGATCCTTCTGTTGTTCCGCCATCGCCCGGCCAGCGGCCTTGGCCGCCCGGAACCCGGTCATGGGAGGGTCTTCGTTGGCATCGGCAACTTCGCCACGCGGTCCCACCGGCGGCGCGGCATCTTGCGAAACCTCGACGTCGTCGGCCCCGGCGCGGTTCTGTTCGCCCAGGTTCAACACATTCCCGGCGGCCTCTTCGGCGACATCAACTGCCATCGGTGCCTCTGGCGCCGGTTCTTCCGTAGTCGGTTCTTCCGGGGTTGGGGCGGGTTTTCGGGTGCCTCTGGCGTCGGGGGCAGGGGCCGGGGAAGCGGTTTTCAGATCGATGATATCGGCGTCATGATCGATGTCGGACATGATGGGCGGCGAAAGGGCGGCGACATGGCGGACGCCTTCCTCGCGAAGCAATTTCTGAACGCCGCGGATGGTCATGCCATCGTCGTGCAGGAGTTTCTTGATGCCACCCAGCAATTCCATGTCGCGCGGCCGATAATAGCGCCGCCCGCCGGCGCGCTTGACCGGTTTGACCTGCGCAAACCGGCTTTCCCAGAACCGCAGGACATGGGTGGGAACGCCAAGCCAGTCGGCCACCTCGGAGATGGTGCGAAAGGCGTCAGGCGATTTTTCCATGCGAGACATTCCTAGCGCTTGTTGCCGGCTGCCACGCGATCTTTCATCAGTTGTGACGGACGAAAGGTAAGAACACGGCGCGGCGAAATGGGCACTTCCTCGCCGGTTTTCGGATTGCGACCCACCCGAGCGGCCTTGTCGCGGACGTTGAATGTGCCGAAGGACGAGATTTTTACCGACTCGCCGTCCACCAGAGCGTCGGAAATATGGGCGAGAACGGATTCAACAAGCTGCGCCGACTCATTGCGAGACAGGCCAACCGCCCGAAACACCGATTCGGAGAGATCCATTCTGGTCAATGTTTTATCGCTCATTCTTTCCCCCTGGCTGAAGTTTCCGAAAAACCATAGGCCGGCGGCGGTTTTCGGTCAATATCAAGACCTTGGAATTGACAGTTGACAGGCTGATTCAAGCCGTCACCAGCGCAAGACGACCGCGCCCCAGGCCAATCCGCCGCCAATTGCCTCAAGCAACAGCAAATCGCCCTCTTTGAATTTGCCCTGCTGATTGGCCACCGAAAGCGCCAGCGGGATGGACGCAGCCGATGTATTGCCGTGATCGTGAAGTGTGACGATCACGTTTTCCATGGTCAGCCCCAGCTTTTTCGCGGTCCCGGCGATGATGCGAATGTTGGCCTGATGGGGCACGATCCAGTCCAGGTCGTGCGCCTCCAACCCGGCCTTTTCGAGGGCTGCAAGCGCTGTTTCGGCCAGTTTGTTCACGGCCTGTTTGAACAGCTCGGGCCCCTGCATTTTCAGCACGCCGGCCGTGCCGGTGGTGGAAACGCCGCCATCGACATAAAGCAGATCGCGCTGTGAGCCATCCGAATTGAGATCAACCGCCAGGATGCCGCGGTCGTCCTTGTTACCTGTGCCCGGCTGCGCCTCGAGCACCAGAGCGCCGGCGCCGTCGCCAAAAAGAACACAGGTTGCCCGGTCTTCGAAATCCAGAATACGCGAAAATGTCTCTGCGCCGACCACCAGAATGCGTTTAGCCATGCCCGAGTTGATCATCGCGTTTGCGTTTGCAAGCGCAAAAATGAAGCCCGCGCAGACGGCCTGAACATCAAAGGCAAAGCCGCCGGTCATGCCCAGTTCGTTCTGGACCATGGTTGCCGCCGAGGGAAAGGTCAGGTCCGGGGTCGAGGTCGCAAGGATGATCGCGTCAATATCGCTCGCGTTCAGCCCGGCATCGTCAAGGGCGTTGCGGGCGGCGCGGGCGGCCATTTGCGATGTGGTTTCACCCTCGGCTGCAAAATGGCGCCGCTCGATTCCCGAACGCGTGCGGATCCATTCATCCGACGTATCGAGAGTCCTGGTGAATTCGTCGTTTTCAACAACGCGTTCGGGCAGATAGTGGCCCAGTCCGCGAACGACTGCCCGGGTTGTCATGATGTCCCACCGCTGTTCATGCTGTCTTCATTGGTTTGCGCATCCTGCGCGTTTGGCAGGGCCGATGCAACGCGGGCCGCCAGCCTGTCGCTGAAACCGTTCTTTGCCAACCTGACCCCAAGGCCGACCGCTGCCGCAACCCCCAGGGCATCGGCACTGCCATGCGACTTGATGACCGTCCCGTTGAGTCCGAGGAATACCCCGCCATTCACGCGGCGCGGATCAATCCGCCGGTTCAGCCGTTTCAAGGACGACAGTGCCAGCAATGTCGCGATCCGCGACAGGGGCGTGGCCTTGAAGGCGTCGCGCAAGAGCTCCGAGATCAGGCTTGCCGTGCCTTCCCCGGTCTTCAGGGCGACGTTGCCGGTAAACCCGTCGGTCACGATGACATCGACCCGGCCTGACGGAATGTCGCTGCCCTCGACAAACCCGACAAAGTCAAATCCGCCGGCATCAGCCTTCTGGCCCATGATTTCATGCGCGGCCTTCAGTTCCGGGCGTCCCTTGTTTTCTTCGGTGCCCACGTTGAGCAAGCCGACGCGCGGCGTCTCGAGGCCCAACCCGTTGCGCGCATAAGAGGCCCCCATCAGCCCATATTGCAAAAGGTCGTTTTCATCAGCCCGGACATCGGCGCCGACATCGAGCATGATGTTGAACCCGTGTGGCGCGCGCGAGGGCCAGAGACAGGCAATCGCCGGGCGGTTCACACCCGGGAGCTTGCGCAACCGTATCATCGAGATCGCCATGAGCGCGCCGGTGTTGCCACATGAAACCGCGACCGACGCTTCGCCATCGCGCACCGCGTCAATGGCCGACCACATCGATGTTGCCTTGCCGTTGCGCAGGACATGGCTTGGCTTGTCTTCCATCGCGACGACTTCACGGGCGTCGCGAATCTCGCATCGGTCTTTCAGCGCGGATTTCCGGGCGACCAGACGGTCAAGCTCGGCGGCCGGGCCGTGCAGCAGAAACCCGATGTCGGGGTAGCGGGCAGCCGAATCGGCGACGCCGGCGACAACGGCCGACGGGCCGTGATCTCCACCCATGGCGTCGACCGAAATGACAATGCGGGGATCAGGCCGGGTATCGGCCGGGACTTTTGATTGATCGTTTGCCATCATACCCGGCGGACGCGAACAGCGTGGCTTACGCTGCGTCTTCGTCGTCGAAATCAATCTCGTCGGCGATTGCGACAACTTCGCGTTCGGCATAGTGGCCGCAGGACGGGCACACATGGTGCGGGCGCTTCAGCTCTCCACATTCCGGGCATTCGCCGGGATTGGCGGCATTCAGTGCATCGTGGGCGCGTCGCATGTTCCGCTTGGAACGCGTGATTTTACTCTTTGGGACAGCCATGTCACAAACCTCGGGTTTTCGGGGCATGGCCCCTGTTGTTTTCAGGTCTTTTACGGGTCTTACGCGTTCGTGGCGCCCGTGTCCAACCTATCTTGTGAGCGAGGCCGGGAACATACTGCCTTGCGCCCTACTTGCAAGTGTTTTTATTCGTCCGGCTCCGGCTTGGTCTCCTGCAATTTGTCGCGCAGGGATTTCAGGCCGGAAAACGGGCGCACATCATCATCTGACAGCGGCGTCCGGCCGGGGGCCGTGAAGGCGCTCTGCTCCAGTTCGGCGTCGGGGGCGCGTGGGAAAAGGGGCAGCGACAGGGCCAGCATTTCCACCATGATCAGGCCCGGGTCAATCACCTGGCCAAGCGGCTCGCGGTTCACGTCCTCCGGAATTTCGGACTCGGAGCCCGCTTCGAATTCCGGCTCTTCGCCGCCGAAGAACCGAACGACGGGTTCGTCGATCCGGGTGCGCACCGGGGCCAGTGTGACCACGCAGGGCTGGTCCACCGTGGCCCCCAGATGCGCGGTCAGTTCGAACTCATCGTCCTTGACGGCAACGATCCTGCCGACAAGGGACAGTTTGCGCAGCCCGAGCAAACCGAGGTCGCGGGCGATGGCATCAAGCACGTCGCGCCCCGGGCGCAGGGCAAACTCTGTTGCTGACGATCTGGACAGGTCATGAACCCGCAAGGGCGATGACCATGGCAGATCGGTTGGCTCGGGCGTGTTTCGGGTTGTCATGGCAAGGCTTCTTGAACAGCGGGCAATCCTTCTGTAAGCCGGATAAGAGCCAGGCGAGGGCAAGGCAAGGGGTGTATAGGGGTGAAAATGATCCAGTTTACCGGATTGCGCAATGCGATGGCGGCGTTGATGGCCCTTGTCTTGGTAACCGGATGCGCGGCGCAATACCGCAACCACGGCTATGCCCCCAGCCAGAGCGAGCTTGCCGGGATCGCGGTTGGCCGCGACACGCGTGATTCTGTCGCCGAAAAGATCGGCCCGCCAACCGCCGAGGGCCTGCGCGATCAGGCGGCCTGGTATTATGTCGAAAGCCGGTTCCGGCATTTTGCCTGGCAGGCCCCCAAAGAGATCGAGCGCGAGGTCGTGGCAATCAGCTTCAACCCGGCCGGGCGCGTGACGAATATCGAACGGTTCGGCCTGGAAGACGGGCGCATCATCACGCTGTCGCGCCGCGTCACCAAGGTCGCCGAAGACAAGACGCCCTATCTGCGCAAGATTTTTGCCAGCCTGTTCAGGCGTTGACCGGCTCTTGTCCGGGGTCATCCGGGACAAAGGTCAGCGCGACGCCATTCAGGCAATAGCGCAGCCCCGTAGGCTGCGGCCCATCCGGAAAGACGTGACCCAAATGGGCATCGCATCGCGCACAATGGACTTCGGTGCGGCGCATGAAGAACTTCCGGTCCTCGCTTTCGCCGACGTTTTCCGGTCTGGCCGGACGGAAAAATGACGGCCACCCGGTGCCGCTGTCAAACCTGGCATCGCTTGAAAACAACTCGACCCCGCAGCAGACACAGTTGAATTTGCCCGGTGTGTTCGGGAAGTCATCATGGCTGAACGCCCGTTCGGTGGCGTGTTTGCGCGTCACGCGGTAGGCGAGATCGTCAAGTTGGGCGCGCCATTCAGCGTCGGATTTCCTGATCTTTTCCATTTTTCCCCGGAACTGCGGTGTGTCGATCTTGTGAGTTGCAATGCAAACATCATAGACAGACCAACATGAATGTCATTCCAATCATGCCTGCCGACCGGCCGTGGACACATGTTTGCGACCAGGGCAGGTTTCGGGTCCGCATCAGCACCACGCCAGATGATGTGGTCGCCGCCCGGCGGCTGCGCGCCCTGGCTTTTCGCGGCAAGACCACAGCTGCAGACTGCGCAGCCGAAGCCGATCCGTTTGATCTGGCGTGCTCGCATGTGTTGGTGGAAGATGTGGCTTCGGGCCATCTGGCCGGGTGTTGCCGGGTGTTTGCGATGCCGGACGGCGGGCATGTCGCGGGCAGCTACAGCGCGCAGCTGCATGACCTGACGCGGCTGCAGAGCTGCGCGATGGCCATGCTCGAGATCGGACGGTTTTGCATCCATCCCGAAACCGGCTCGCATGATGTGGCACGCCTGCTTTGGGCTGCGATTGCCGCCATTGTCGAAACCAACGCCGTGGGTCTGATTTTTGGCTGCACCTCGTTTGCCGGCACCAGCGCGACCCCCTATCGGGACGTATTTGCCTATCTTGCAACCCACCACCGGGCGCCTGACAGATGGGCCCCGGCTCCT
>JALSJL010000058.1 GCA_026989405.1 Marinosulfonomonas sp.
TCGGACCCCAATGTGATCATTGCAACCGTCAATGGTCAGGACATCACTCTGACCAACACCGGACTTGGCTTCATCGGTGACAATGGCACCTATGCGATCACTGCAGACAACGGTGTCACATCAAATGACGGCCAGGTCATCATGAGCACCTTTGACGTGGCCGGCCCCGGCGGCACCGGCAATGCCGGGTTTTTCGCAGCCGGGCTGGAGACCGACCCGGCCGAGATCGCAGCACTCGGCAGCGCGACGGCCACCTACAGCTCAGGTGCGGCCCTCATCGTGATAAATCACGGAGCCAATCAGAGCCAGGGCATCGGCACCGTCAACCTGACGGCCGACTTTGGCGCCGGCACCGTTGCGGGCACCATGACCGTCAGCGATGACAATTCGGCCCCCGGCTTCGAGATCGCCAACAACACCGTCATCACGGTCAACCCGGCGCCGATTTCAGGCAACGGCTTTGCCGGGACATGGAGCGCGACCGCGGCCGATCTGTCCATGACCTCGATCGGCTCGACTGCCATCGCCGGCAAGTTCTATGGTCAGAACGCCTTCGATATCGGCGGCTCGTTCAATGGCACGGGCATCAGCGCCGATGGCTCGACCCCCGCGACGATCACAGGCGGTTTCCTGGGGCAGTAGGCGATCACGCAAAAGCAACATGCAAAAGACCCGGGGCGACACAAGCGCCCCGGGTTTTTTCATTGCCCAACAGGCAAGTTGCATCAGACCGGCAGGGCGGTTGTCTTGAAAACGGTTTTCAGGGCAAAGCTGGAATGCAGCTGGGCGACGCCGGGCAGTTTCGCCAGGAACCGGCGGTGGATCTGGGCGAAATGCTCGGTGTCGAAGGCCACGACTTTCAGCAGGTAGTCGGCGGTGCCGGCCATCAGGTGGCATTCCAGCACGTCCGGGATCTTGGCGACTTCGCGTTCAAAGGCGTCGAGCACCTCATCGGCCTGCCCCGAGAGCGTGATCTCGACAAAGACGGTGGCCGGGCGGCCCATCAGCTTGGGGTCCAGAAGTGCCACATAGTTCCGGATGTAGCCCGCCTTTTCCAGCTGCTGCACCCGCCTGTGGCAGGCCGAAGGCGACAGGTTCACACGGTCGGCCAGGTTGGCATTGGTGATTCTCCCGTCCTTCTGCAAAACCTCCAAAATCCGGCGATCTATACTATCAAATTCCTGCATGTGAGGACTTTCTTCGAAAATTGATGAGTCTTGCGCAACATATGACCGTTGCGGCGCCGGAATTCCAGCCCATTTTCAAAGCAATTTCACCGCCGATGCGGCAAATTCGGGAAAACATCAGGAGTGCGCAATGAAAATCGGATGCCCGAAGGAAATCAAGCCACAGGAATTTCGCGTCGGCCTGACGCCAAACGCGGCGCGCGAGGCCATCGCCCATGGCCACGAAGTGATGGTCCAGAAGGACGGCGGCATTGGCGCCGGGTTTCCCGATGCTGATTATGTGGCCGCCGGTGCGAAGATTGCCGATACCGCGAGCGAGGTTTTCGACTGGGCCGAGATGATCGTGAAGGTCAAGGAGCCCCAGGCGGTCGAGCGCAAGATGCTGCGCGAGGGCCAGGTTCTGTTCACCTACCTGCACCTGGCGCCGGACCCCGAGCAGACCCGCGACCTGCTGGAAAGCGGCGTGACCGCGATTGCCTATGAAACCGTGACCGACGCCAATGGCGGGTTGCCGCTGCTGGCACCGATGAGCGAGGTCGCCGGGCGGCTGGCACCGCAGGTCGGGGCCTGGACCCTGCAAAAGGCCAATGGCGGGCGCGGCGTGCTGATGGGCGGCGTGCCCGGGGTCGGCCCGGCGCGGGTGGTCGTGATCGGCGGCGGTGTCGTGGGCACGCATGCGGCGCGGATAGCCGCCGGGATGGGCGCGGATGTGACGGTGCTGGACCGCTCGCTGCCCCGCCTGCGCTACCTGGATGACGTGTTCGGGGGCCTGTTCCGGACCTCCTACGCTTCGGAAGGCAACACCAAGGAGTTGGTCCACGCCGCTGAGATGGTGGTGGGCGCGGTGCTGATCCCCGGCGCGGCGGCGCCCAAGCTGGTGAGCCGGGCCGATCTGAGCCTGATGAAACCGGGTGCGGCGCTGGTGGATGTGGCGATTGACCAGGGCGGCTGTTTCGAAACCTCGAAGGCGACAACCCATGAAGACCCGATCTACGAGGTGGACGGGATCATGCATTACTGCGTGGCCAACATGCCGGGGGCCGTGGCGCGTACCTCGACCATTGCCCTTGGAAACGCCACCATGCCCTACATGCTGGCGCTGGCCGACAAGGGCTGGCGCAAGGCCTGCGAGGACGATCCGCACCTGCTGGACGGGCTGAACGTGCATGCCGGGCAGTTGACCTACTACGCGGTCGGCCGCGCGCTGGGGATCGACGTGCTGTCGCCGCAACTGGCGCTGAAGCAATAGAACAAGCGGTGGCGGGGCCGTTTCGGAGCGCCGCCGCTCTGACTGGCCGGAATGGCAGGGCCACCCCTGATCCGAAATTCAGACCAGAACGACTGGCCGTTCCTACGCACGGCATTGCCGCCCTGTTCACTGCGAAAAAGGCCCGCCAATTCTGGCGGGCCTTGCGGTTCTCTGTCCCTCGAAAACCTACTTTTTGAGCGCGTCTGCGATCTCTTTCAGCAGGTCGATCTCGCTCGGGCCCGGATCTTCGGCCGGAGCTTCTTCTTCCGCCTTCTTGGTCTTGTTGACGGCCTTGACCAGCAAGAACACCACAAAGGCGATGATCAGGAAATTGATGATTGCCATGATGAACTTGCCATAGGCAAACACAGCCGCGTCCTCGCCTTCGCCCAGCTTCACACCCATGTTCGAGAAATCAATCCCGCCCATGAAAAGGCTGATGATCGGATTGATCAGATCTTCGACCAGCGAGCCGACGATGGCCGTGAAAGCCGCACCAATGATGATACCGACAGCCATGTCCATGACATTGCCTTTGGCGATGAAGTCCTTGAATTCCTTGATCATGTGAATGTCCCCACTCTTGATTTACATATCCCAGCACTGCGTCCATGAGCGCTTTGTGCGCCGCCTATAGCATGGAACATTGCCGAATCCGGAGTGATTTACGGGGAAAATCCGCGCGCATGTCCCCCCTGCAACAGGTTCTGGTTTGGCCTCAGGCCCCGCCGCCGGGAAGTTCGCCTTTCAGAACATATCTCAAGATGTCCACAACCTGCCCCGGCTCGCGGGCAACGGCCATGGCAGCGGCATCGACCTCCTTGAGCGCGTGATCATGCTCGGGCAACTGCAGGATGATCAGTGACTTGCCAAGAGCAGCGGCAAAACCCGCATCGAACGCCGCGTTCCACTGGCGGTATTTCTCGCCGAAGCGCACCACCACGATATCGGCATCCTCGATCCCCTTGCGGGTTCGGATGGCATTGATCTTCGCGCCCTTGTGGTCATGCCAGAACTTGTCGGCCTCGGCCCCCAGGATCGCCACGCCGCAATCGTCGCTGGCGGCGTGATCGGTTACGGGGGCGGAAAATTCCACATCCAGCCCCTTGGCGCCTTGGATGATCTGGTCGCGCCAATCGGTGTGGATTTCGCCGGAAAGGTAGATTTTCAGTGTCATGGAATGCCTGTCCCCTGTCTGTGTTTCGCGCCGATTCTAGCAGAGAAATTCATGCGCCGACACTGGTTTGACATCGGTCTCGGCATGGTCTCGGCAGGTTTTGCACCCGTCAGCCGCAACTGACCGCCGGGTTGAAAGGCGCATGGATACCCGCGGGGTTTTCGCGGAACAACCAGAGATGCAGGTCGCAATGCCGGGCAAAACCGTGTGCTTCGTCGCCGGTCAGGACGAGGCCACCGGGCGCGACTATGTCGCCTATGGCAAAGGACCGTTCAACTGGAGCGGCTACCGATCATTCGTCGCCGCCGTGGACCCCACCCGGATCGTGAGCCAGTCCAACACCACCCCCAACATCGCGGCGGTGCTGCGCTCCGGGATCGGCGTCGGATTGCTGCCCTGTTTCATCGGCAACGACGAACCCATGCTGATGCGCTGTTTCGATGCCCCGAGAAAGCTCACCGCCGAAAGCTGGCTGTTGACGTCCCCCGAGGCGCTCAGTTCACCACAGCTGCGCGCTTTCGTCGATTTTCTGGTGCCGCGCCTCCTGGCGCAAAGGAACCTGCTCACCGGCGGCGGGCAAGGCCCGAACACACGCCAGATTTCTTCTTTGGCCAAATATCCCCGCCGGAGGCATCCGCCCTAGCCGCGCAGCACCCCGCCGGTGGCTTTCGCCACCTTCTCGACGATCTTTTGCGACACCGCCTCGATGTCCTTGTCGGTGAGCGTCGCCTCGGTCGGTTGCAGGCGCACGGTGATTGCCAGCGATTTCTTGCCCTCGCCCATCTGGGCTTCGGCCTTGGCACCGGTGAATTCGTCGAACAGCTGCACGGTCTCGATCAGCTTCTTGTCGGCGCCGGCAGCGGCGTTCACCAC
This sequence comes from Marinosulfonomonas sp., assembly GCA_026989405.1. Taxonomy (GTDB): domain Bacteria; phylum Pseudomonadota; class Alphaproteobacteria; order Rhodobacterales; family Rhodobacteraceae; genus JAJRUE01. Next base: position 4,487 of record JALSJL010000058.1, read on the forward strand.
GTTGATCGATTCCACCCCGGCATCCACCACGAAGGCGAAATCGCGTTCCACCGCCTGCAGGTCGTTCAGCACCAGCGCCGGGCGGGTGGCGGTTTTCGCCTTGGGAAACGGCACGCGTTCGGGGAAGACGGTGAAGGCCACGGCGGGGCCTTTCACGTCCAGCGCTTTTAGCACCTTGGGGTGCACCTCGCCAAACACCGCCAGGATGTTTTTCGGCCCCAGCCCGATCTGGCCCGAGCGCCCAGGGTGCCACCAGGCGGGCGCATTGCGCAGAACCTGCGCTTTCGCCGGCGCGCCGATGGCGCCCAGCACGGCCTGCGCATCAGCCTTGGCGTCATAAAGGTCCACCGGGCGGCGCGAGCCGTGCGGATCGCGCGGCGCGGCATGGCCGACCAGCAGGCCCGCGACCTGCACCTGTTCCTCGCCCGGTTCGCCGCCAAGAAAGGCGGGGCCGACCTCGAAGAGCGCCATGTCCATGAAACCGCGCGCCTGGTTGCGGGCGGCGGCCTGCAGCAGGCCCGCCAGCAGGTCGGGGCGCATGTGGCTCATCTCGGATGAAATGGGGTTTTCCAGCATGGTGGCGTCCGCCCCGCCGCCGAACAGCTCGGCGCTGGCCTTGTCGATGAAGCTGTAGGTCACGCATTCGTGGTAACCGAGCGCCGCGGCCATGCGGCGCGCCTTGCCCTCGCGTTTCTGCATGCGGGTCAGGATCGGGCGCAGGACGCCGGGCTCGGGGCGGGCCATCGGCTTGCCCTGCAGCCTGGTCAGCGAGGCGATGCGCGCGACCTCTTCGACAAGGTCGGCCTCGCCCTGCACATCGGGGCGCCAGCTGGGCACATGGGCCATGTCGCCTTCCAGCCGGAAGCCGAGCGCTTCCAGCGTGCGGCGTTGTTCATCGGCCGGGATGTCCATGCCGACCAGCGATTGCACGCGCTCGGTGTCGAGCCGGTAGGCGCGCGCCACGTCCGGCACCTCGCCGGCACGCACCACCTCGGACGGCTCGCCGCCGCACAGGTCGAGCACCATCTGCGTCGCCAGGTCCAGCCCCGGCGCGTTGTAGAGCGGATCGACGCCGCGCTCGAAACGGTAGCGCGCATCGGTGTTGATCTTCAGCGCGCGCCCGGTGCGCGCGATCTGGATCGGATCCCACAGCGCGGCCTCAAGGAAAACATCGGTGGTTTCACCGGTCACGCCCGTGGG
>JALSJL010000059.1 GCA_026989405.1 Marinosulfonomonas sp.
AGCCTGTCGGACAACGTGGGCGAGACGACCCGCCAGCGGTTTCCGTGGCTCGCGGTCAATCTTGCGACCGCCATTCTGGCGTCGGCGGTCATTGCCCAGTTCGAAGACACCATTGCCCGGATCGTGGCGCTGGCGGTTCTGATGCCGATCGTGGCGTCCATGGGCGGCAATGCCGGCACCCAGGCTCTGACGGTTGCCGTGCGCGCGCTGGCCACGCGCGACCTGACCGGCTCCAACGTCTGGCGGGTGATCCGGCGCGAGGTGCTTGTGGGGCTGGCCAACGGGCTGGCCTTTGCCGTGATCATGGGGGCGATCAGCGCCTACTGGTTTGGCGATCCGATGATCGGCGTGGTGATCGCGCTTGCGATGGTCATCAACCTGGTCGTCGCCGGGTTGGCCGGGATCGTCGTGCCGGTTGTGCTCGACAGGCTCGGGGTGGACCCGGCACTGGCCTCGGGGGCCTTTGTCACCACGGTGACCGATGTCGTCGGGTTCTTTGCCTTTCTCGGGCTTGCCGCGGTCCTGCTGCTGTGAGCGCGCCGGATCCTGCCGCCCGCAAGGCCGCCGCGCGCAAGGCGGCGGTGGAGCGGCGCGCCGCCGTTCAGGACGTGGCCGCCTCGCGCCGGGCCTGCGCCCATCTTGTCGAGCATCTGCGCCCGTTGCGGGGCCGCGCGATGGCCGGCTACATGCCGATCCGCACCGAAATCGACCCGATCGAGGCCATGACGGAACTTGCCCGCCACGGCCCGGTCGGCGTGCCTGTCATCGCCGCGCCCCGCCGGCCGCTGGAATTTCACCGCTGGGAGCCGGGCGTGGAAATGGTCGCGGGGCCATATGGCGCGCGCATTCCCAAAACGGCCGATCCGGTCGTTCCGCAGGTCGTCATCCTGCCGCTGCTTGCGTTCGACGACCGCGGCTACCGGCTGGGCTATGGCGGCGGTTTCTATGACCGCACCCTGGCCCGGCTTCGGGCCGCGGGTCCGGTTCATGCGGTCGGCCTGGCCTTTGCCGGTCAGCGGATGGACGGTCTGCCGACAGAGCCGACCGATGAGCCGATGGATGCCCTTGTGACCGAACGGGGCGTCGTGCAGTTCGGGCCATGAGCGGTGCGTTTCACTTGCCATGCCCGGCCGCGCAGATTAGGCCGGGGCCATGAAAATTCTGTTTCTCGGAGACGTGGTCGGCCGCAGCGGCCGGCGCGCAATATCTGAAGGCCTGGCCGGGCTGCGTGCCCGGCTGCGGCTGGATTTCATCGTCGTGAATGGCGAAAATGCCACCGCCGGCGCGGGGTTGTCGGCGGCGCATGCGAAACTGCTGCTCGAGGCGGGGGCCGATTGCATCACGCTGGGCGATCACGCTTTCGACCAGCGCGACATGATGCAGTTCATCGAGGCCGAACCCAGGATACTGCGGCCGCTGAACTATGCAAAAGCGGCGCCGGGCAAGGGGGCGCGGGTTTTCGATGTGCCGGGCGGGCGCAAGATCCTTGTGGCGCAGGCGCTTGGCCAGGTCTTCATGAAGCGGCCCTTCGATGACCCGTTCTCGGCGCTGGACAACGTCTTGCGCGCCCACCCGCTTGGCGGCATGGTCAATGCGTCGCTTGTCGATGTGCACTGCGAGGCCACCTCGGAAAAGATGGCCCTGGGCCATTTTTGCGCCGGGCGCGCGTCGGTTGTCGTGGGCACCCATACCCATGTGCCGACGGCGGATGCGATGATCCTGTCCGGCGGCACGGCCTACCAGACCGATGCCGGCATGTGCGGCGACTACAATTCCGTCATCGGCATGGAAAAGGAAGAACCGCTGCGCCGATTTGTAACCGGCATGGGCAAGGGGCGGTTCACGCCCGCAAATGGCGCAGCGACCCTGTCGGGGCTTTATGTCGAAACAGATGACCGCACCGGCAAGGCGATGCGGGTCGACATGCTGCGCCAGGGCGGTTTGCTGCGCGAAAGCCTGCCGTAGGCGCGCCGCTGGCGTTGGTCAGTCAATGCGGTAGGGCAACACGCGCCGCTCGTTTGCGTCGATGCTCAGCGTTCGCCCCAATGGCGGAACCGAGCGCTGGTGACACCCGCGGCGCTCGCAGATCCGGCAGGATATCCCGATCGGCTCGAAGGCCTGCGGGTTGGACAGGTCCAGGTCGTCGGCGTAGACCAGCCGCTGCGCATGGGCGATATCGCAGCCCAGTCCGATCGCATAGCGCCGAACCGGGGCCTTGAACGAGCCACCCGGCTTGGACACGTCGCGCGCCAGGCAGAAATAGCGCTCTCCGTCCGGGGTTTCGGCCAGCTGGCGCAGGAATCGGCCGGGCGTCTCGAAGGCCTGATGGACATTCCAGAGCGGGCAGGCGCCGCCGAAACGGGCAAATTGCAGCCGGGTGGCCGAATGGCGCTTGGTGATGGTGCCGGCCTGATCGACGCGCACGAAAAAGAACGGAATGCCCTTGGCGCCGGGGCGTTGCAGCGTCGAAAGGCGGTGTGCGACCTGTTCGACCGATGCGCCAAAGATGTCGGCCAGGCGCTCAAGGTCATGGCGCGTTGCTTCGGCCGCTTCCTGAAAGGCGCCATAGGGCATCAGCGCGGCGCCGGCGAAATAGTTCGCCAGACCGATCTTGGCGATGGCGCGCGCCTCTCCGGTCTGAAACCGGGCCAGGTCAAGCGTGGCTTCCAGAAGGTCGTTCCGGGTGATCAGGGCCAGTTGGTGCAACAGTTGAAACCGCCGCGTCGGCCCGGACGCGCCGGCCGAAATCTGAAGCGACTTCCGGTCGTCGTGAAACCGGCGCAGAATGGGCGTTTCGGGGTGCGTTACGGTGACGCCATGGCGTTCCAGCGCCTCTGTGGCGGCCTGCTCGGCGTCGCGGCGCCGGCCGTGGGGGGCCGCGAAATGCTCGGCCGCGCGGTCGATTGCGTCAAAGTAGTTGTCGCAATAGTGAAAGAAATCGCGCACCTCTTCCCAGGGGCTTGGCTTGAGCGCGCTGTCTTCTCGCCCCAGCGCCTCGTCCAGCGAGGCCAGGCGTTCATGGGTCTGGCGGTAGGCCCGGTGCAGCTCCAGAAAGGCCCGCGCAAGCGACGAGGCGTTTGAGGCGACCAGCCGCAGATCGGCAAGCGACGGCGCGGCGTCGCCAAAGACCGGATCGGCCAGCGCTTCGCGCATGTCGATCACCATGCGTTCGCTGTCGGCGGTGGACAGTTCGGTGACGTCGAAACCGAATTCGTGGGCAAGCGCAAGAACCACGCCGGTTGAAACCGGCCGGTTGTTGTTTTCCATCTGGTTCAGATAGGGCAGCGAAACGCCCAGCTTTTGCGAGAACGCCTTTTGCGTCAGCCCAAGGCGCTTGCGCATTTCGCGCAGTTTGCCGCCGGCATAGAGTTTCTGAACTGCCATGGTCGCAATCTTCCGGTGCCGTATCCGTCTTTGCAGGTTTGCTATTCGGGTTGATAGCCTTTGCAAAGCCGGTCAGGCAATCCTTATTGCCTTTTCGCGCCAGATCACCAGCAGGATGGATGCAAGCGACAGTATGGACACGACCAGCATGAGCACAAGCAACGGCAGCGCGCCGCTGCCCTCGCCCAGCAGGCTGCCGGCATAGGCTGACAGCGCCGCGCCGCCGCCCACCATGATCGCGCCCCCCAGGCCGCTGGCCGTCCCGGCCAGGTGCGGACGCACCGAAAGCATGCCGGCATTGGCATTGGGCAGCACCAGGCCATTGCCGATGCCCATGATGATCATGAAGCCGAAAAACGACAGGGCGCTGCCGTGGCCAAGCCAGAAGACCACCAGCGAAACGGCCACGCCAGAAAGCGTCACCATCGAGCCGGTCAGCACCATGCGATTGATCCCGAACATGGTCGAATAGCGCCCGGACAGGAAATTGCCGAACATGTAGCCCAGCCCCGGCGCTCCGAACAGGATGCCAAGGCGGGTGGGCGACAGCCCGAACACCTGGGTGCCGACATAGGGAGCACCGCCCAGGTAGGCAAAGAACGTGCCCGAGGCAAAGGCCGCGGCCAGGCTGTAGCCCCAGAATCGCGGTGACAGCAAAAGCTCGGGATACTGGCGAAACTGCTGTGCGAAACTGGCCGAGCGTTGCCGGTTGGTTTCGCCCACATCGGCCCAGATCAGCCAGAATGTCAGGAGGCCGAGGCCGAGAAACACCAGAAAGCTAGCTTTCCAGCCGAAAATTTCGTCAAGGATGCCGCCAAGGGCCGGGGTGATCATCGGAATGACGGCCATGCCCATGGTGATGTAGCCGATCATCGAGGCGGCCTGTTCCTGTTCGGAAATATCGCGCGCAATGGCGCGGGTCAGGACCATCGCGACGCTTACAGTGGCCTGCATCATGCGGAAAAACAGGAAAACCCCGGCATTTGGCGCCAGCAGGCAGCCAAGGGTTGCCACGATGAAAATGGCGATGCCCCAAAGCAGGACCGGCCGCCTGCCGAAGCGGTCCGACAGTGGTCCGATGATGATCTGCAGAACCCCGACAGTGCCCAGGTAAAGCGCGACCGAAAGCTGCATGACGCGGTATTCGGTGCCGAAATAGGCCGCCATGTTCGGCAGCGACGGCAGGAACATGTTCATCACCATCGCCGACATGCCGGTAATCAGCACCAGCGTGCCGATATGGGGCGGTGTGCCTCGGTCCAGGAAAATCGTTTCATTTGCAACGGCCATGTTTCGCCCATACGCCCGGCGCGCCGGCTTGTCCAGCATCTGTGCCATCGGCAGCCCGCCCGGGGCGCGACCGCCGGAGAGTCATTTGCAGATTTGCAATATTCAGCTTCATACTCTGCACTGATTTGCAAATCTTCCGATTTCTTCTTTCGAAACCGGCGCCATCCCGCTAGCGTGTCGCCAGTTCACCACCGGAGCAGCAGCCCATGACCGACATAATGCAGGAACTCGAAGCCCGGCGCGAACAGGCGCGCCTTGGCGGTGGCCCCAAGCGCATCGAGGCCCAGCACGCCAAGGGCAAGCTGACGGCGCGCGAGCGTGTCGAGTTGCTGCTGGATGACGACTCATTCGAAGAGTTCGACATGTTCGTCGCCCATCGCTGCACCGATTTCGGCATGGAAAAGAACCGCCCGGCCGGCGATGGCGTGGTGACCGGGTGGGGCACGATCAACGGCCGCCTGGTCTATGTCTTCAGCCAGGACTTCACGGTCTTTGGCGGCTCGCTTTCGGAAACCCATGCGCAGAAGATCTGCAAGATCATGGACATGGCGATGCAGAACGGCGCGCCGGTGATCGGCATCAATGACAGCGGCGGCGCGCGCATCCAGGAAGGGGTGGCCAGCCTTGCGGGCTATGCCGAGGTGTTTCAGCGCAACATCATGGCCTCGGGCGTCGTGCCCCAGATCAGCGTGATCATGGGGCCATGTGCGGGCGGTGCGGTCTACAGCCCGGCGATGACCGACTTCATCTTCATGGTGAAAGACACATCCTACATGTTCGTGACCGGCCCTGACGTCGTGAAAACCGTGACCAACGAAGTTGTCACCGCCGAAGAACTGGGGGGGGCTGCGACCCACACCCGGAAATCCTCGGTTGCCGACGGCGCGTTCGAAAACGATGTCGAGGCCCTGACCGAGATCCGCCGGCTGGTGGATTTCCTGCCGCTGAACAACCGCTCCAGGGCGCCGGTCCGGCCCTTTTTCGACGATCCGGGC
>JALSJL010000060.1 GCA_026989405.1 Marinosulfonomonas sp.
GGTGGACGACCTCGGCAGCGCCAGCTACGTGGCCCGGGAGATCATCGGCGCGGAGAAGATCGTCGACTATACGCCCCGCCCCGACTACCTGGAACGCTTCGCCGAACGCTTCGGCATGGCCATGGCCGAAACCCTGGCCCGGATCACCGGGGCGGAGAGCGCACGACTGCGTTAGCGACTGGATGGCATCATGCAGGAGGAGCGGCACCGGCAGAATTCGCCCGAATGACATACTTGATTTCGTTGCGCTTGAACCGCCCTTCGATACGGCGGCAAGTCGATTTTGAACCGACACCATTGGTCTTGGCAAAGTCTGCTGAACCTTCTTTTGCCATTATGTGTCATAGTAGTCGCAGCCCTGATGAACCCTCCAAAGACCCCGGGCGCGGTCCGCCGTGCCGGGTGGGTCGGTGGCGGAGACCGGCGAGGGCGACCCTGTTTGGGCATGATACGAAGGAAGATCCAAATGGCACTAATGGCAGCAAGGCAGGGTATGGGCCGGCCTGCGGGCACGATGCATGCGTTGTCTGTCAGGGTGTTGGAATCAGGCACTCTTGCCTAAGTGGTTCGTAGTTGGAACTTCGATTTAGCAGGCTGTCGAAAAACGGTGTTTTTCAACAGCCTGTTAGATTCCGGGGAGCGCTGTTGCACCGGCTTCAGGCCCTGCAGGCCTGCAACCGGTCTGCCCGGGGCCATCGACCGTGGTCGGCTCCGCAACGCCGAATGGGAACGCCCGGGTGGTGCAGAAGCTTGTGCTGCCCGCGTTTGGCCTGGACAGGAAGATCGCAATCATGCCCCCCCTGACAACGGATCCCGCCTCTTCCACATCCTCACGTCCTTGGCATGCGCTGCCACTCGAGGCGGTGTTCAGCGAACTCGACGCTGCGGCAACGGGCCTCGATACCGCTGAAGCCAGGCGGCGGCTGGACCACTACGGCCCGAATCGCCTGCCGGAAACACCACCCCGCAGTCCCGTCATGCGCCTGCTGGCACAGTTTCATAACCTGTTGATCTATGTCCTGCTCGTTGCCGCCGTCATCGCCGCCACAATGGGGCACGGGGTGGACAGCATCGTTATCCTCGGCGTGGTATTCGTCAACGCGGTGATCGGATTCGTACAGGAGGGCAAGGCAGAAGACGCGCTGCGGGCAATTCGCAGCATGCTCTCCACGCAGGCGATGGTGTTGCGTAACGGCAGGCACGTCAGTGTGCCGGCAGAGGAAGTCGTTCCGGGCGACATCGTCTTGTTGCAGTCCGGCGACAAGGTTCCTGCGGATCTGCGTCTGTTGCGCGTCAAGGGACTCCAGATCCAGGAAGCCGTGCTCACCGGTGAATCCGTCGCGGTGGAAAAGGGGACGGAACCGGTCAGCGAAGATGCGGCACTGGGCGACCGGACGTGCATGGCCTACTCGGGGACTCTCGTTACGCATGGCCAGGCCAGCGGTATCGTCGTTGCCACAGGGCAGGTGACTGAGATTGGACGCATCAGTGGCCTGGTTTCGCGGGTTCAGACCCTGACCACGCCGTTATTGAGGCAGATGACGGTATTTTCCCGTCGGCTGACCGCAACGGTGCTGGTTCTGGCGGGCGCAATGTTTGTGTTCGGCGTATTCGTGCGTGACGTCGATACCGCCGAGATGCTCATGACCGTGGTGGGTCTTGCCGTGGCGGCCATACCCGAAGGATTGCCGGCAATTCTCACCGTCACGCTGGCCATTGGCGTCACACGCCTGACCCGACGCAATGCAATCATCCGCCGCCTGCCCGTGGTCGAGACACTTGGATCGGTCAGCGTGATTTGTTCCGATAAGACCGGCACCCTTACCCGCAACGAAATGACCGTAAAGAATATTGCCACGGTGAACGGTCTCTATACCGTGGAGGGTACCGGTTATGTCCCACGTGGAGAATTTCTGCTTGATGACACGCCGATCGAGCCGGATGAGGTGCCGTTACTGATACAGGTGCTCCATGCCGCGATGTTGTGCAATGATGCCACGCTGGCGCAGAAGGCGGACGAATGGCATGTATACGGCGACCCAATGGAAGCCGCTCTGCTTGTGGCCGCGGCCAAGGGCGGCCTGGAACCGGACGAAGAACGACGAAAATTTCCACGCACCGATCTGATCCCGTTCGACTCCGCGCATCGGTTCATGGCTTCACTGCATCATGGTCATGACGGCAGAGCCGTCATCTATCTCAAGGGCGCCCCTGAACAGGTGCTGAGTCGTTGCGCCACGGTGCATGGCCCAGCCGGTGAAGGGTTGCCGATGGACATGGAATACTGGCAGCAACAGGTGGAGGAACTGGCAAAGCAGGGGCAGCGTGTGCTGGCGGTAGCCTGCAAGCCCGTGCCTGATCAGCAGCAGACGCTGACTTTCGGCGATGTGGAAGATGGCCTGATTCTGCTTGGCCTGTTTGGACTCATCGATCCTCCCCGCACAGAAGCCATCGAAGCGGTTGCCGAGTGTCGCACGGCGGGTATTCGAGTCAAGATGATTACGGGCGACCACGCCGGTACGGCGCGCGCCATCGCAGCACAATTGAATCTGGAGAACAGTGTCGAGGCCATTACCGGACACGACCTCGACCGGCTGGACGATGTTGAGCTGGGTGCACGCGTGCAGGACGTGGACGTTTACGCCCGTGTCAGCCCGGAACACAAGCTGCGACTGGTCACGCTGCTTCAGGCACAGAATGCCATCGTTGCCATGACAGGTGATGGTGTCAACGATGCCCCCGCCTTGAAGCGGGCCGATGTCGGCATCGCGATGGGGCACAAAGGCACCGAAGCGGCCAAGGAGGCTGCGGAAATGGTGATCGCTGATGATAACTTCGCCACCATTGTCCATGCCGTCGAGCAGGGTCGCACCGTCTACGACAACCTCAAGAAAGCCATCGTTTTTCTGCTGCCAATCAACGGTGGCGAGGCGTTGAGCATCATGATCGCAGTGCTGTTTGGTTTTACCCTGCCAATCACGCCAGTTCAAATCCTCTGGGTAAACATGGTCAGCTCGGTGGCCTTGGCAATGGCGCTGGCCTTTGAGCCTACCGAACCGGGGACCATGCGCCGGCCGCCACGGCCGGCAAATGAAGCCATCCTGTCGGGTTTCGTGCTCTGGCGGATCGCGCTGGTGTCAATCCTGATGGCAATCGGCGTATTCGGCATCTTCGGCTGGGCCAGCACTCACGGCGCCACGCTGGAGGAATCCCGAACCTATGCGGTCAATGCCCTGGTGGCAATGGAGGTTTTCTACCTGTTCAGCGTCCGCTATTTGCGCGCGCCATCATTCCGGCTGACACAATTGTTCAATTCGCGAGCGGTTCTGTTCGCCGTGTCCCTGGTCGTGATCTTGCAGTTGCTCTTCACTTACGCCCCCTTCATGGGGCGGTTTTTCGATACCCGACCGGTCGATTTCGTGCATGGCGTGGAAATCCTTGTACTGGGCATGACCCTGTTCCTGATTCTCGAGATGGAAAAACTCGCCTTGCGCAGACTGCGAAGAAAACACGCAAACAGCCTTACCCGGCCGCAGCGGAGCGACAACCGAACATGACCACGTTTCCGGATGTCTTTACAGAGATGGCCGTGCTGCTGCTGTTTGCCGCAGCCGTAGGGGCGATAGGGGTGCGTTTGCGTCAGCCCTTGATCGTTGCCTTTATCGCTGTCGGGATCATGGTTGGCCCATCGCTGCTCGGCTGGGTCAGTGCCAATGACCAAATCGATCTGCTGGCAAAGTTCGGAATTACGCTGTTACTGTTCGTCGTTGGCTTGAATCTCGATCTGCACATTATTCGCACAATGGGGCCGGTCGCACTGGCGACGGGTCTTGGGCAAGTGATCTTTACCAGCGTCATCGGCTACCTGATCGGTTACGCCTTTGGCATGACACCGGTTACGGCCCTGTATGTCGCGGTCGCGTTGACCTTCTCCAGCACCATCATCATCGTCAAGCTGCTTTCCGACAAGCGCGAAGTGGATACGCTGCACGGCCGAATCGCTTTGGGTTTTCTGATTGTACAGGATCTGGTTGTCGTGTTGGTGATGATCGGCCTGAATGCCTTTGGCGCCAATGGCGAGGTTTCATTGTCCCAGGCTGCGTTCACGGTACTTGTAAAAGGGGTGGGATTCCTTGTGCTGGTTGGGCTGGCCATGCGGTATCTGCTCCCGCAGATGCTCACCATACTGGCGCGATCACAGGAATTGCTCGTCCTGTTCGGGATTGCCTGGGGGATGGCGCTGGCCGCGCTTGGTGTCGCACTTGGCCTCAGCAAGGAAGTCGGTGCCTTCGTGGCGGGAGTGTCACTGGCTTCCACACCATACCGGGATGTACTCGGCGCACGCCTGACGAGCGTGCGTGACTTTCTTCTGCTGTTTTTCTTTCTCGACCTCGGCGCGCGACTCGATCTGGGTTTGCTGGGTGCGCAATTGTTGGAATCACTGGTTTTTTCCGTATTCGTGCTTGTGGGCAATCCGCTCATCGTCATGATCATCATGGGTCTGCTTGGATATCGAAGTCGTACCGGATTCCTGGCCGGACTTACGGTCGCCCAGATCAGCGAGTTCTCGCTGATCCTGGGCGCCCTGGGTATCAGCCTGGGTCATATCAGTCCTGAAACCATGGGGCTGATTACCCTCGTTGGCTTGATCACGATCAGCGTATCCACCTATATGATCGTTTATTCTCACCCACTGTACGAACGACTGTCACCCTGGTTGCGGATTTTCGAGCGGCGACAGCCACATCGGGAGGCGACGAAGGACAGTCAACGGATGAATGAGGCGCCTCTGGTCGTCCTGTTCGGGCTGGGCCGTTATGGGACGGGGATTGCACGGACGTTGTGCGAGCGAGGCTGGCGAGTGCTCGGCGTCGATTTCAATCCTGATCTGGTGCGGGCCGGTGATGCCATGGGGTACCCGGTCAGATTCGGCGATGCGGAAGATCCGGAGTATATCGCAACCTTGCCGCTGGAACGAACGCAATGGGTGGTGAGCACGGTGCGTGATCGTCACATCAATTTGTCTTTGGTTCATTCCTTGCGCAGTCGCGGTTACCGCGGCCGAATCGCTGTGACCGCGCAGGCAACGGGTGACGTCGCCGAACTGGATCGGGCAGGCGCCGATCTGATCCTGGTGCCGTATGAAGACGCCGCACGCGATGCGGCGGATCGAATCGTGTCTTCTGAATCCATGCGGACAACTGCGCCGAACGCACAATGAGCAGCATCGAAAGGCGCGCGAGGCAACTCGGCTGGTTCGCCAGCCAACCCATATGCAGATTCCCGTACCGGGCATGCCAAATTCATGTTGTGGCCGGTCTCCGAAAGGCCCGGGAATCGCCAACGGCTTCGGCGCAGCGCATAAAGGGGCATGTTGGCATGTTCCGCAGACATTTACCCTGGAGGCAAAAACGATGCAACGATTCAAGAAAATTCTGTGTGTAATGGAGCATGGAGAGACGAGCAAACCCGCTCTGACCAGGGCGGTGACGCTGGCCGAAAACAATCAGGCAGAACTGATGGTTGTGGACGTGGTGCCGCGACTCTCAGTCGGCATTGGGATGCCCGTAAGCGGTCCGGCCACCCGTGACTACCAGGCGGAATTGGTAAATGAGCATGAAA
>JALSJL010000061.1 GCA_026989405.1 Marinosulfonomonas sp.
GACGAGTTGGCGCAGCCCATCCGCGCGACCAGGTGTCCGCCGGCCGAATGGCCCGCCAGCCGGATCGGCCCGGACACGCGCTTTCCCGCCGCCGACAAGGCCTGTGCAATCTGCCAGGTGATTTCGCTGATCCTGGCCTCGGGGCACAGCACATATCCGGGAAAGGCCACCGCCCAGCCACGCTCCAGCGCGCCCGCGGCCAGATGCGACCACAGCGCACGTTCCATCGACCGCCAGTAGCCTCCGTGCACGAACATGAACAGGCCCACGGCCGCCCCCTCGGGCAGAAAAATCTCGATGTCCTGACGCGGATGGCGCCCATAGGCCACCACTTGCCGACGATCCGTCGCAAAGCCCTCGCGAAAGCTGCGCGCCTTTGCTTCCCACATCGTCACATAACCGTCGGCGCCGGCAATATGGGCGCCATTGGCATAGGCATCATCCCAATCGTTGATCATTCACGCTCCTCCTGTTGGCCGGACTATGCCCGCGCCGCGGCTTGCTTCCAACCCCTCTTGCGTGCGCCGAACCAACTGATACCGTCTGGCACGACAGGAGCAGAACGATGACCGATTTCACCGCCACGAAAAAGCAGTTCGCGTTGCCCGACGGTGCCGTCTACCTTGACGGCAACTCGCTCGGGCCGCTGCCGAAAACCGCCGTTGCACGGGTCGAGAAAACCATGCGCGAAGAATGGGGCCGGCTGGCGATCAGCGGCTGGAACCGGGCCGGCTGGTTCGACATGCCGCGCCGCGTGGGCGACCGTATCGCACGGCTGATCGGGGCCGAGCCGGGCCATGTGGTCATGGGCGACACGCTGTCGATCAAGGTCTACCAGGCGCTGGCCTCGGCGCTCGAGATGAACCCCGGGCGCAAGGTGATCCTGTCCGATACCGGCAACTTCCCGTCCGACCTTTACATGGCGCAGGGCCTGGCCGCGACGCTTGGCAGCGGCTACCGGCTGAAAACGGTCGCGCCCGAAGCGGTGGCCGACGCGCTGGACGAAAGCGTGGCCGTGCTGTTGCTGACCGAGGTCGACTATCGCACCGGGCGCAAGCACGACATGGCGGCGCTGACCCGCGCTGCGCATGACCTTGGCATCCTCACGGTCTGGGATCTGGCCCATTCCGCCGGCGCCCTGCCGGTCGACCTCGCCGGCGCGCGGGCCGATTTCGCCGTGGGCTGCACCTACAAGTATCTCAATTCCGGCCCCGGCGCCCCGGCCTTCATCTATGTCGCCCCCCGCCATGCCGAAAAGGCGCGCCCGGCGCTGTCGGGCTGGCTCGGCCACGAAGCCCCCTTCGCCTTCGACCCCGACTACCGACCGGGCCGGGGCATCGACCGCATGCGCGTCGGCACCCCGCCGATCCTGCAACTGGCCGCGCTCGACGCCTCGATGGACATCTGGGACACGGTCGACATGCACGACCTGCGTGAAAAATCCATTGTGCTCTGCGACCAGTTCATCGCCGGCATCGAAGCCAGCTGTCCGCAGCTGCGCCTTGCCTCGCCACGCGACGGCCGGCAGCGCGGCAGCCAGGTCTCGTTTCACTTCGAACACGGCTTTGCCGCCATGCAGGCCACGATCGCCGCCGGCGTCACCGGCGATTTCCGCGCCCCCGACATCATGCGCTTCGGCTTTACCCCGCTCTATATCGACGAAGACGATGTGGCCAGGGCCGTCGCCATCATCGCGGGCGTCATGGCCAACGAAACATGGAAAGAGCCGCGCTTCCAGACCCGCGCGGCGGTAACATGAGCCAGCGGCTGCCGCTTTGCCGGCCCGCGGGCTGGGTTGCGCTCTGGCGCCGGCTTGCCCGCGGAGCATCGCGCGGCGCAGGCTGACGCAACGCCTGTCGGCCAATGGCCCCGCCCACGGCGCGGACTTTAATAACGCACCGCAAACTGCTCATATTACATACGGAAACCACGATGGCAAAACCCTACAACCCCGCCGATGACGGCGCGCAAATGGAATTTGACGGACGCATGTCCTACGGCGACTACCTGCATCTCGATGCCCTGCTCAACGCCCAGACCCCGATCAGCGACGCCCATGACGAAATGCTCTTCGTCATTCAGCACCAGACCTCGGAACTCTGGATGCGTCTCGCCATCCACGAACTCGACGCCGCGCGCGACCTGCTCGCGGCCGGCCAGACCCGCCCGGCCTTCAAGATGCTCACCCGCATTGCCCGCATCTTCGAGCAACTCAACAATGCCTGGGACGTTCTGCGCACCATGACCCCCAGCGAATACACCCGGTTTCGCGATGCGCTCGGCCAGTCCTCGGGGTTTCAAAGCTGGCAATACCGGCTGATCGAATTCATGGTCGGCAACCGCAACCGTGCGATGATCAAACCCCATGCGCACCGACCCGACATCGCGCAGGTGCTGGAAGCCGAACTCAGCCACCCCAGCCTCTACGATGTGGCCCTGCGCGCGCTGGCAAATGCCGGCCTGGATGTTCCAGACGCGGTTCTGAGCCGCGATCTCAGCCAGCCGCACACCCCCGACGACACCGTCATGCACGCCTGGGCGCAGGTCTACCGCGACCCGCAAACCCACTGGGAACTCTACGAACTGGCCGAAAAACTGGTCGATTTCGAAGACTATTTCCGCCGCTGGCGCTTCAACCACGTAACCACCGTCGAGCGCATCATCGGCTTCAAACGCGGCACGGGCGGCACATCCGGCACCGCCTACCTGAAACGCATGCTCGATGTCGAAATCTTCCCTGAACTCTGGCACATGCGCACCGAACTGTAACGCCCGCCCGCTTCATCTTGCACCAAATACTCCCGCCGGAGGCACCGCCGGGCGCGCCAGCGCCCGGCCCCCACAAGATGCGCGGCCGCAAGGCCGCTCCGGTTCAAAACGCCTTGAACGTCAGGGTCGTCAAGGTCCGCTTGATCCCGTCGATATCCAGCAGATGATCGTTGATGTATTTCCCGACATCCTGACCTTCCGGGATGTAAAGCTTGAGCAACAGGTCAAAATCACCGCTGGTCGAATACAGTTCGGAATGTATCTCGCGCATGGCGATTTCATCGGCCACGGCATAGGCCGAACCAGGCTTGCAACGAATCTGGACAAATACGCAGTTCATTGGAACGTCCTTCCTGTTTGGGTCGGCAGCCGCCGCTTTGGCAATGCCCCGCTCAAAGACACATCTGCTGTCTACCGAGTTCGCTCAGATCGTCAACCGTCGCGCGGCCCTCGAAATCCACCTCGAAATCCTCGGGGGCGAAATCCGGCGGGCTGCGGCCGTCAAGAAAAGCCGCCGCCTGGCGCTGCGCATAGGCTTCGTTCTTGGCACATTTCGGTGACGCGCCGACATAGATCACGTTGGCATACTCGTGCCCCTTGTGCTCGTCGGCAACCGCATGAACCGTGTCGGGGTGCCACCAGACCGTATCGCCCGGCCCGACCTCGGGAATGGACACCAGGGCCGGCATGATGTCGCCATGCCACCGGGCATCGACCCCAAGCGCCCGCCCGGGCTTCGCGCCGCACAGATCGTCTGGCGCAACATCGTCCTGCAAGGCGCGCAACAGCACATGGGATATGGCGCGAGAGATCGGGATCAGCGACAGCGTTCCATCGTCCGGCCCCTGCGTCGTCAACCCGGTCCAGCCCTGAAAGGTGCGAAACATCGAACAGACGGCAGGTGAGGCATACTCGCGCGTCTGGGTGCGAAACGCGGCCTTCCACGGATCATAGGCAGCCCAGTCGCCGGCAAAGATCGGCGCGTAAATGCGCTGAAACGCCGGGTCGACCCAGCGTTCGTAAGAGCCTGCATCCATGTGCGGCGACAGCCCCAGCGATGTGTCGCCCGGCTCGCGCCGGCGGGTGCGGTCGGCGTAGGCATAGTCGACATCCGGGTCGAACTCATCCCCGGTTGGCCCGCGCACGTCCCACAGCCGGTTCAGGAAGCGCTTGGTTTCGGCCATCGAGCGCGCCTGGCGCGCCTCGACCTGCGGGCGCGACCAGTAGATGCCGTAAATCTGTGGCTTGCCGCTTTTCAACTCACCGAAATAATTGTCGAGCCCGGCCTTTTCCTGCAGCCGCTCCAGGTAATTGTTGCGTTCCAGGTAGTCGCCGATCTCACCGTTCCAGTCCTCGGCCCGGCTGCGCTCGAAAACACCGCGGATCACCACGCAGCCACGCGCGCGGATCTGCGCGCGCGTCGCATCGCTCACCTTGCCGTCGCGAACATCGGCGAAGGCCAGTTCGGGGATCACCGTTTCACCGCGCGCCGCAGCTTTCGCGACCACGTCGGCTTCGCGTCGCATCTCGTCGCGCAGACTTGCAAAGGCGGCTTTCACATCGGTTCGCGCGCGCAGGTCGGCCTTGGCCTCCTTCACGAAATCCCGGATTACCTCGTCCATCATGCGTCCTCCCATCCCGAACTGGATTTATATCGTTGCAATCACTGTCCCCGGCTTTACCATCGCGGTCAAGAAGCCCACCCATGAAACGGAGAATTTTCATGGCACTCAAAGCAGGAATTGTCGGCTACGGTCTTGCCGGAAAGGTCTTTCACGCCCCGCTGCTGCCCGCGGCCGGCATCGAACTGGCTGGCGTGGCGTCATCAGACCCGGCCAAGGTTCACGCCGACCACCCGGACGCAACCGTCCATGCCACGGCCGATGCGCTTTTTGCCGATGACAGCCTTGACCTCGTGATCCTCGCGTCCCCCTCGGCCACGCACGCCCCGCTCGCCATCAAGGCGTTGCAGGCCGGGCGCCACGTGGTGGTCGACAAGCCGTTTGCGACCACGGTGGCCGAGGCCGATCAGGTCATCGAGGCCGCCAGGTCGGCAAACCGCCTTGTGACCTGCTTCCAGAACCGCCGCTGGGACGGCGACTTTCTGACACTGCGCCACCTGATCGAGCAGGACCGGCTTGGCCCGATCCACGCCTATGAGGCGCATTTCGAATTTTTCAAACCGGCCCCGGCCGACCGCTGGCAGGAAACCCCCGGCCCCGGCGTCGGGGTCCATTTCGACCTGGGCGCGCATCTGATCGACCAGGCGCTGGTGTTGTTCGGCCGGCCCGATTGGGTCGAGGGCGAAGCCATCATCCAGCGCCCCGGCGGCCAGGTGCCCGACGCCTTTTTCGCCCGCCTCGCCTTTGGCCCGGTGCGCGCGACCCTGACCGGCAGCTACTTCAGCGCCGACAACCGGTCGCGCTGCGTCGCGCACGGGGCGCGTGGCAGTTGGCGAAAGTGGCACATGGACGTGCAGGAAGAACAGCTGCGCGCCGGGCTGACCCCGCTGGACCCGGGGTTCGGCATCGAGCCGGTTGACCGCCACGGCAGCCTGACCAGCCTGTCGGACAACGGGCTGCAGCGTGTGACCATCGACACGCGTCCGGGAACGCATCACGAATTTTACCGTCAGATGCGCCGGGCGATCGAAAACGGCGGGCCGCCACCGGTTGACCCAAATGACGCACGAAACACGATTGAGGTAATTGAAGCGCTGGTGGCCTCGGGCAAGACCGGCAAACGCGTGGGTCTTTCCGGCTAGGCAGCCTCTCAGGTGGCGTAGTCTGATACGAGCAGATGCAGCGGCGCTTCGTCTTCTTCCACACC
>JALSJL010000062.1 GCA_026989405.1 Marinosulfonomonas sp.
TGTTGTTCACCTGTACAGGTTCGGGCAGGGCGTCATGGGTGTGGCCGGTCAGGATCACGTCGATGCCGTCGATTTCACCGGCCAGCTTGCGGTCGACGTCAAAGCCGTTGTGCGACAACAGCACAACGCATTCGGCGCCCGCCGCACGCACCTCGGCCACCACCTCGGCCATCCGTTCCTGGCGGATGCCGAAGGACAGGCCAGGGAACATCCAGCCGGGGTTCGCGACCGGCATGTAGGGAAAGGCCTGGCCGATCACCGCCACCTTCACGCCGCCCCGCTCATACATCTTGTAGGGCTCGTAGGCCGGTTCATCCCATTCCTTGTCGTAGATATTTGCCCCGAGGAACGGAAAATTCAGTTCGTTATCAACGATTTCGGTGACCCGGTCGATGCCGAGCGTGAATTCCCAATGCGAGGTCATGGCCTCGACGCCAAGCAGGTTCATGGCATTCACCATGTCCTGCCCCTCGGTCTTGAGCGCGGTGTAGCTGCCCTGCCAGGTGTCGCCGCCATCCAGGATCAGCGCGTCCTGGCGGTCGGCCCGGATCGACTTGACGACGGTCGCCGCCCGGTCGATGCCGCCGATGCGCCCATAGCTGCGCGCCAGCGCCACGAAATCATCATAGGTCAGGGCGTAGTGCAGCGGCGAGCCGTCCTGGATGCCATACATCCGGCGAAACTCGGCCCCCGTGATGTGCGGCGGCAGCCCCTTTTGCGCCCCGACACCGATGTTGATCTCGGGTTCGCGAAAATACACCGGCCTGAGTTGCGCATGCATGTCGGTGATGTGAATCAGCGTCAGATTGCCGAAGGTGTCAAATTCGAGCAACTGCTCCTGGGTCAGCGCCTGTTGGGCGGCCAGCCGTGACCAGTTGCCAAAGCCGGAAGCCCCGACAAGGGCCGAAGCCGCCATCGACACTTGCAGGAAATCACGCCGAGAAATCATGTGGGAACCCCATTTTCGCAGGTTGTCAAAAACAGACCTTCCCCGCTGAAGCGGGGAAGGCCAGGATCATCGCAACTGTTTTGCCGGTCTTAGTTGCGCACGGAAGGCGATTCGACCGACAGGCCGGCGCCACGGGACGCCAGATACAACTCGAGCGCGCGGAACTCTTCCGAGCCTTCCTTGAAGGGCTTGGCCCGGATGTTCTTCATGCAGCCCTTGAAGCGCCCGTGGATCGAGTTCAGCTTGGCGTTCTTCAACCGGTAGGTCGGGAAGCCGTTGATCTGGCCCTGGCTCAGACGGTCGGCGCGGATCATCTTGCCGAAGTTGTCTTCGTGACAGTTGGCGCAGGCCATGTCGAGCTGACCGACACGGGTGTAATACAGCTCTTTGCCGCGCTCCCAGAACGGAGCCGCGTCGCCGTCGATCTTGACGTCGACCGGCATGCCGCGCGACTGCAGCGAGATCAGGCCAACGACCGAGGTCATCTCGCCGCCCGACCATTTCCAGGGCTCTGCGCCCATGTAGTTGACGCGCATGTCGTTCACGATGTCTTCCATCGTCTGGACCTTGCCATCGACCACCCGCGGCATGCTGGCGCGAAGCCCGGCAAATTCGGCCACGTCTTCATGGCAGGACGCGCAGGATTTGCCCTCTGAGCCGTCGACCTCGTTGAAAAGGTCGATCCCTTTGTCGATGAAAACGAACGCCGGATTGTCGAAATCGTCCAGCTCCAGCGCCTGTGTTTCCGCAGAGCGGAACAGCCAGCCGGACATGACCTTGTCCAGGTGTTCCACATAGTCCGGCGCCGGCGCCGCGAGGATGAGTTCAACCCCGTCGATTTCAATTCTCTCGTGGCCGTCTGCCAGTGACGCGCCGGCGCTGAGTGCCAGTGCCGATGCCGCCAATAGCGTCATGGTGATCTTCATTCGGCTTTCCTCCCTGTTCTTTTTCTTGGTTCAGCCGTGTGCCGTCTCCGGTCAGGAGACCGCGATTTCCTTCGAGGCTTCGTAAACGCTGCCGTCGTCATCATACCAGGTGAACTTGAATTCGCCCGACTCCGGAACCTTGGCCTTGAACTCAAAGAACGGGTTGGTCGAAATCGCCGGTTCCATCGTGATGTCGATCACGTTCTCGCCGTTGAAATCACAGGTGAACCTGTTGATGATCGAGCGCGGAATCTTGTTGCCGTCGCTGTCCTTGCGATTGCCTGATTCCATCTTGTGGCTGATCAGGGTCTTGATCGTGATCACGTCCCCGGCCGCAGCCGTTTTCGGGACTTTCACGCGGGGTTTTACACCTTTTGCCATTGTCTGCTATCTCCTTCAGGTCAGCCGCCGCAGCCGCCGATTGTCACTTTTACGGTTTGCGAGGCCTTGCCAAAGCTGCCGTCCGGCATCTTGGCGATTGCAATCACTTCCTGGGTGCCGGCCAGCCTGATACGGGTTGCCGCCGACTGGGCCCCGGCCAACGGGCCGAAATTGAAGGTGGCAACACCCGGCGACGGGTTGCCGGTGGCAATCAGCAGGATGGCAGCCGCGCCCGGAGCGTCGACAGACACGGGAACCGTGTTGCCGTTCTCGGCGATTTCCGGGGCTGTCAGCGAGACGCCGCCCTCGGCGATATCGGCGCCGCCGGTGAATGCCGCAATCACCTCATCAGTGGTTGCCGCCATGGCCCGCAACGGCAGGAACGAAGCAGCGGTTGCGCCCAGCCCCAGCGCCAAGGCATCGCGTCGTGTAAACTTCATGATAGTGGGTCTCCCTCGGTAAATGCGTGCCGTCACTCTTTGAGCGTCAGCAGGTAGGCCACGACATCTTCGACTTCCTGAGCCGACAGGATCGTTTTGCCCTTGAACTTGTCCAGCGGCCGCACAAAGCCATCGGCCCGGTAGAACGCTGGCATGATGGTGCCGTCGAAGGTCATCTTGGAATTGACAAGCATGCCCCGAAGATGGGCTTCGTCCATGCGATCGGCGACGTGGTCAAGCGACGGACCGATTTCACCGTGGAACGGCTGGTCTTCCATGTCCGAATTGGCGTGGCACGCCAGGCAATTGCCCTTTTTCCGGTTCAAGAACACCTTGCGGCCGTTTTCCGCGTCGCCCGCGACACCGGTCAGTGACTGCAAGACCGAGCCATCCTGAAATGCGACTTCCTGTGGCGCAACCTCGGCTGCAGATGCAGCCCCCGCCAGCAAAAACGACGCAAGCATTACGCTTGTGTGCTTCATGTTTCCTCCCTGGATTTTATTTTTATCGAGTGGTTGAAACCAGCCTAACCGATGGGTCGGCGTTCTGGCAACTATAAATTCATATAGTCGAATGGCAGATTGCGTCAGGCGCGGGCGGATCAGTTCAGGCCGCGCTCGGTCAACCTGCGGGCATGATACTTCTGGAAACTCTCGTCACCTTCATAGCCTTTCTGGACGACCCATTCCATCAGATGGCCGGTTGTGTATTTCCCGAAAGCACCGGGGATGGTGGCCACGGCAGCCTGCGCGCCCGAAACGGTTTCGGGAACCGATTCGGGGAAAAACATCATGGTGGGCGTGAACAGAAGGCCCCATTTGCGGGCCAGTTCCTTTTCGCTCAGAACCTCGCCGTCGAAATCGGTCACTTCGACATCGCCGAACATGTTGAGCTGCACCACGAAAAAGTTCTCGTGGATCATGTCGTGGATTTCCGGCAGCGGGAACACCTCTTCGTGCATCTTGTTGCAGTAGATGCAGCCGCGCTGCTCGACGATGATCATCAGGCGCTTGCCCTCGGTATTGGCCTCGGCCAGATCTTCGCGCAGGTCCTTGAAGGTGTCGCGCATCCAGTCGGTCTTGTGCAGACCGTCGTCGCCCATCACCGCCGGGCCATGCGCCAGAGCCGGGCCGGCCAGCATGAGCGCCGCGATCATTGCCAGGATTTTCCGCATCGTGTTTCTCCCTATCCGATCCGGCTGAACACCGGGAATGTCTGAAGCAGCCAGTTGCCGATCAGGTTGACGGTGCCGGTCGCAATCATGATACCGAAAATGATCAGCAACAGCCCCATGATTTTTTCGACAACGCCAAGATGGCGGCGAAACCGCGCCATGAAGCGCATGAACGGGCCGATGAAAAGCGCCGCAATCACGAAGGGCAGCGTCATGCCGAAGCCGTAGACGAACAGCAGCCACATGCCCTGTGTCGCGCTTTCCTGGCCGGCGGCGGTAAACAGGATGGCCGCCAGAACCGGCCCGACGCAGGGCGTCCAGCCGAAGGCGAAGGCCAGCCCGATCAGGTAGGCGCCGAAATAGCTGAGGTTCGAGGTTTCGCCGGCATCGGCGCGAAACTGACGGTAGAGCATGCCGATCTTGATGACCCCGAGAAAGTGCAGCCCCATCAGGAT
Source organism: Marinosulfonomonas sp. (assembly GCA_026989405.1). Lineage (GTDB taxonomy): Bacteria > Pseudomonadota > Alphaproteobacteria > Rhodobacterales > Rhodobacteraceae > JAJRUE01. Next base: position 4,326 of record JALSJL010000062.1, read on the forward strand.
GATGATCGCCGCCGCGACATAGCGCAACACGCCAAACCACTGGTTCACCAGCTGCCCGAAGGCCGTGGCCCCCGCCCCGAGCCCCATGAAGATCGTGATCACACCGGCGGCAAACAGAAGCGCCGAAATGAAGGCGCGCATCCGCACCGCCGGGCTGAGCGACACCTCGGCCGTGATGTGGTTCATCGAGACCCCCGCCAGGTAACTGAGATAAAACGGCACGATCGGCAGCACGCAGGGCGACAGGAACGACAGGAGACCGGCAATCAGTGCGCCCACGGATGTAACGTCGAACATTTTCCGGCCTTCCTTGATCTATTCACATATTCACTTTAGATTGTTTGTAATCAAACCGTCAATCGGATGGCCAATGGTCTCTAGATTACTGATCTTTCTGGGCGCTGCATTGCTGGCTTTCGCAAGCCAGGCGGCAGAGCTGATCATGGTCGACCAGGACGGTTGTGTCTATTGCGAGCAGTGGGAAGAAGAGATCGGGCCGATCTATCCCAAGACCGCCGAAAGCGCGGTTGCCCCGCTGCGCCACATCGACATCTTCGACAAGGAACTCGAGACACTCGACCTGGTGCGCGACGTGCATTTCACACCGACGTTCATCCTGGTCGAAGACGGGCGCGAACTGGCCCGGATCGAAGGCTACCCGGGCGAAGACTTCTTTTGGGGCCTGCTGGGGATGATGTTGGAAAAATACACACCCTTCGAGGGCGAATCATGACCGGGCCGGCACATGGGGAACGCTTCGGACCGGGATTTTTCCGTGCTGTGGTTGCGCGCGAAAGCGCAGGATCAATCAGAGCGGAGACCATCGGCGGACAGCCGCAAGAACAGGATGACATGACGATTGCGCGAAGGCCGGGCATGCGGGTATTGATGGGGGAAGCGCAATTTTCGGTTGGCAGGTCAGATGCTGGAATGGTTTTGAACAACAATGGGTAAAAAGATGGGTCTTCCGATTCTCGACGGAGAGATGAGCGACAAGGACATGGACAAGATGATGTCCAGCGCCTGTGATGCGTCAAACATGCTGAAGGCGCTCAGTCACGAGGGTCGCCTGATGATCCTGTGCCACCTGGTCACTGGTGAAAAATCGGTGACGGAACTGGAAGAGCTGCTTTCGGCGCGCCAGGCTGCGGTGTCGCAACAACTGGCCCGGCTGCGGCTGGAAGGGCTGGTGACGCCCCGGCGCGATGGCAAGACGATCTACTATTCGCTG
>JALSJL010000063.1 GCA_026989405.1 Marinosulfonomonas sp.
CAGCGTGCGTGGTCGTGGCGCAGCCGTGACGTATTTGTCCCATAGTGCTTCCTTCCATTCCAACGAATAGATCGCACCATCAAACCATGGGATCAAACAACTAGGCGTGGAGCCATACAACTGCAATGTGCCTTGCCGCGGCTGGTGCCAATTGCTCCCTTGTGTCAGGATCTGCCCGAAAAACAGTCAATGAGGGGCCTGGGTTACGTCGACAATGGGAACGCATCCGGCAACGTGCAGTCTGGTCCTGGGCGGGATGGCTGGAGTGCTGGCGAACCGAAGCCAGCCTGAAAGAGTGGGCCTGGGCAAACCTTGCCTCCGCCGCACTGGCCGTGCTGCTGGAACTGACAACGGCGGAACGCGCCCTGATCATTTCCCTGGGCGTGCTCGTCCTGGCCGCTGAACTGCTCAATACCAGCATCGAACGGGCGGTTGACTACATTTCAACCGATGAGCATCCGCTGGCCCGCCAGGCCAAGGACACGGCCAGCGCTGCGGTTGCGTTGGCAGCCTGCGCTGTTGGTGTTGCCTGGGTGGTTGTCCTGGTGGGTTTGGCCTTCAGGACTTGACGAAACGGAAAACCGCGGAGGCGCCCCAGCCGGCCGCGATGGCAATGGCCAGCGACATGAGGCCATAGATCAGCGGTTTTTCATGCGCCAGATTGAACAGGAACTTCTCCATGCCAATCTTCTGCACATCAATTTCGGTTTCATATTCATCCACGACCTTGCCATTCCTGGTCAGAAATATCCGGGTCTTGTAGATGCCCTCAGTCAGGTTCGATGGCAGGGTCACCGATGTCTGAAACAGGGTCTCCTTGCTCAGTTGTACGGTTCCCTCGTTGACCTGATACAGCCCGGCCCTGGTGCGAATGCGGATCAGGGCCTGCGTGAAGCTGGTGGCATCTTCGACATCTGCCGGGGCGCCAACTGACCGGATCGCCCGTGGAATGGAAACCTTGTAGCGCAGGTCCTCCGTTTCGGTGATCACCTCTTCCAACGGCGCGCTTGTCGCGATTGCGTAAAACGATGGTGCCGCATCGATCTCGACCGCATCGACGTTGACCCAGATTCCGAGCCGTTTTTCCTTGCGGCGGACATTTACGGGTTGAGAGGGGCCGGCAACGGTCACGATGACCTGCAATGCGCCATCACCCGGAGGCGGTGCCTCGCGTTTGACCGCGCCGAAGATGAGAATTTCTGAGCCGTCAAAGTTGGCCGAAATCCCGATCCGGTTTTGCGACATGCCGGCCACGACTTCTTCTTCGGCCAGGGCGGGCAGGGCAAGCGCCAGCAACAGGGCTGTGAGACGCAGCATCAGTGGCCTCCCTTTCCGAGCGAGTAAAGCTCTGATGGTTGCAAGAGCAGATCAAGCCCCAGTTTGGCGACCACGCCCAGAACCATGAGCGCGAGCAATACCCGAAGTTGTTCGGCCTTGAGCTTCAACCCGATCCGTGTCCCGATCTGCGCGCCGATCACCCCGCCGGTCATCAGCAAAAGGGCCAGCGCGATGTCGACCGTGAAGTTGGTCGTCGCGTGCGCAAGTGTCGTGAATGCGGTCACGAAGATGATCTGGAAAAGCGACGTGCCAACGACCACTTTTGTTGGCATGCCAAGCAGGTAGATCATTGCCGGGACCATGATGAAACCGCCGCCCACGCCCATGATGGCGGCGAGCACGCCCACCAGCACACCGACGATAAGCGGAGGAATAACCGAGATATACAGCCCGGACGTGCGAAATTTCATCTTGAAGGGCAGGTTGTGGATCCAGGTGTGCTTCTTGCGTTTTGGGGCCGCACCGGGCTTGCTTGACCGGATCAGCGCACGCACGCTCTCGACAAACATCAATGAGCCGATGATGCTGAGAAACACGACATAGGACAGCTTGACCAGCAGGTCGACCTGGCCAATCGATTTCAGAAAATTGAACAGTTGAATGCCGAGGAAGGCACCGACAAGGCCGCCGATCAACAGGACCGTGCCCATCTTGAGATCGACCGTCTTGCGTCTCAGGTGCGCAAGCACGCCGGAAAACGATGACGCGACGATCTGGTTGGCCTCGGTCGCAACCGCAACAGCCGGAGGAATGCCGATGAAAAACAGCAGCGGCGTCATCAGAAAACCACCACCAACGCCGAACATGCCAGACAGAACACCGACCAGTCCGCCAAGGCCGAGCAGCAAGTAGGCGTTCACGGAAATTTCGGCAATAGGCAAGTAAATCTGCATGGGGTCTACCGGTCAGTATTGGTTGCGGTGCAGCGTCCTTACAGCGAAGTCCGCGCGTATTAAACTGGCCCGCCTGCGACAAATCGGAGCAAAACCGCGACATCGCCGGGACATACCATGAATCTCGAATGTTTTGTCCCGCGAACGCCGCGAGCCAGCCAGGGATGCGGGCTCAGCGTTCCTTGATATAGGGCTCGCCCACTGCCTTGGGCGGCACCGCGCGGCCGATGAAGCCGGCCAGAACAACGACCGTCAGGATGTAGGGAAGCGCCTGGGTGAATTGAACCGGGATGGTGAACAGGCCAAAGACGTTGATGTTTGGATACAGGTTGGAAATCGCCTCGAGGAAGCCAAATAGAAAGGTGGCCCCCATCGCCTGTATCGGCCGCCATTTAGCAAAGATCAGCGCTGCCAGGGCGATAAAGCCGCGCCCCGCTGTCATTTCCTTGCCGAAACCCGCAGCTTGCGCGGTTGACAGATATGCTCCGGCAAGTCCGCACAGGATGCCGGTGATGATGAGCGCCTGATAGCGGATCCGCACCACGGAAATGCCCGCCGTATCAACTGATGCGGGGTTTTCCCCCACGGCCCGAAGGCGCAGGCCGAAACGCGTGCGGTAAAGCACCCACCAGGCCACCGGCACCAGCAGAAAGGCGATGTAGACCAGTGACTTCTGGCCCGAAATGATGTCGGCGTAGATCGGCCCGAGGACCGGAACATCGCGCAGGGCCTCGGCAAAGGGCAGGGTAATGTCGTGAAAGCGTGCCTCGCCCGCAAGCGTAGGGGTCTGCCCGCCCTTCTTGTAGAGCGCATTTCCGATCACGACAGTCAGGCCCGATGCTAGGAAATTGACCGCAACGCCCGAGATCAACTGATTGCCGCGATAGGTGAT
>JALSJL010000064.1 GCA_026989405.1 Marinosulfonomonas sp.
CGACATGGCAATCGATGCGGCGCACCCGGCCAGCACGCCCAGCCAGGCATTGCCGGTTTCATAGGCCGCGACGGCCGAGAAAAAGGCCGCAATCAGCATTTTGCCCTCAAGGCCGATGTCAACGATGCCGGCACGCTCGGAAAACAGGCCGGCAAGGCAGGCCAGCAACAAGACCACCGACAGGCGGATCGACATGTCGAAGGTCAGGATGAGTTGCAGAAACCAATCCATCACGCGGCCTCCATCTTTTTCTTGCGCCGGACAAAGAACCGCTCGACCGGGTCGCGCACCATGTTGTCAAGCGCGCCGGTGAACAGGATGATCAACGCCTGGATGACCAGAACCATTTCCTTGGAAATCGCGGGCATTTCCCACAGCAGTTCAAAGCCGCCCTGGTTGAGCATGCCAAACAGCAGTGCCGCCAGCACGATGCCAAACGGATGCGAGCGCCCCATGAGCGCCACGGCGATACCGACAAAGCCGGCGCCCTCGACGAATTCCTTGATCAGGCGCTCCTGCTCGCCCATCACCACGTTGATGGCGAGCATTCCGGCAAGGGCGCCGGAAATCAGCATCGAAATGATGATGATGCGCGAGCCGTTGATCCCGGCGTATTTTGCCGCCCGGTCACTATGGCCGAAAGAACGGATCTCATAGCCCAGGCGGGTGCGCCACAGCAGGGCCCAGACGCCGACAGCACATATCAGTGCCAGAAGGAACGAGATGTTGAGCGGCGCGCTCTTGGAAAACTCGATCCCGAGCGGGGCCAGGATTTCATGGGCCGTTGGCAGATGGGTGCCCGGGGGGAAAGCCGGCGTTTCGGCGTTTTGCGTGTTCGGATTTTTCATGATGCCGTTCAGCAGATACCCGAGCAAGGCCGCGCCGATAAAGTTGAACATGATCGTCGTGATCACGATATGGCTACCGCGTTTGGCCTGCAGATAGGCCGGAATGAACGCCCAGCCGGCACCGAACAGCGCGCCGCCGAGGATCGCGAAAGGCAGGGCAACCGTCCAGTGTGGCCAGTCAATTGCCAGGCACACCAGCGCGACGCCGATGCCCGCCACGGCTGCCTGTCCCTCGCCGCCGATGTTGAAAAGGCGCGCGTGAAACGCGACGGCGACGGCCAGCCCGGTGAAAATGTAGTTTGTCGCGTAGTAAAGCGTATAACCGATGCCGGATGTCGACCCGAGCGCCCCCTTGACCATGAAGTAGATCGCATCAAGCGGATTTTCCCCGATCGCCAGGACCACGAGCCCCGAGGCGATGAACGCCAGGATCAGGTTGATCAACGGGACCAGAAAGACATCGGCCCATCTTGGCATCTTGTCCATCAGGCGGCCTCCTCGTTGTTCACCCCTGCCATGAGCAGGCCGAGGTCGCGTTCGTCGGTGCTGTCGGGCAGCCGCTCTCCCATGATGCGGCCATCGAACATGACTGCGATCCGGTCCGCCAGCGACATGATTTCCTCAAGTTCCACGCTGACCAGCAAGATCGCCTTGCCCTGGTCGCGCAGGTTGACGATCTGCTTGTGGATGAATTCGATCGCGCCGATGTCGACGCCGCGCGTCGGTTGGCCGACGAGCAAAAGGTCAGGATTGCGCTCGATTTCACGGGCCAGAACGATTTTCTGCTGGTTGCCGCCGGAAAAGTTCTTGGCCTGAAGGCGCACATTCGGCGGGCGGACATCGAACCGGTCCATTTTGCCCTGGGCATCTGCCTGGATGCCGGCGATATCCATGAACAGCGCGTTTTTTTGATATGCGGGGTCATGGTGGTAGCCGAAGATCAGGTTTTCCCAGGCCATGTATTCCATGATCAACCCTTCGGACTGGCGGTCCTCGGGCACATGCGCAATACCACGCGCCCGGCGCGACCGACCGTCTAAATACTTGCCCGTCAGGTCCAGCTCCTGGCCCTTGAGCAGGATTTTTCCGGATGCCGGGCGGTAGCCGCCAAGCACTTCCAGAAGTTCCGACTGGCCGTTGCCCGACACCCCGGCGATTCCCAGAATTTCACCGGCCCGCACTTCGAGGGATATGCCCTTCACACGCTCGACGCCGTCTTCGTCAATGACCTTGAGGTTTTCGACCTTCAGCACGGTGTCGCCAGGTGTCGCGGGTTTCTTGTCGATCTGAAGCAGGACCTTGCGCCCCACCATCCTTTCGGCAAGGTCTTCGGGGGACGTATCCACCGTCTTGACCGTCGACGTCATCTCACCGCGACGCATGACGCTGACGGTGTCGGTCACCTCCATGATCTCGCGCAATTTGTGGGTGATCAGAATGATCGTCTTGCCCTGGTCTTTCAGACCTTTCAGGATGCGAAACAGGTGATCGGCCTCGGACGGTGTCAGCACGCCGGTCGGCTCGTCCAGGATCAGGATCTCGGCCTGGCGATACAAAGC
>JALSJL010000065.1 GCA_026989405.1 Marinosulfonomonas sp.
TCGAACTCCCGCCACTCCCGCGCGCTCATCCCGCTGGTCTCGGCCGTCACCGTTTCGCCCTTCAGCATCCGCCGCACGCAGTCGATCGCCTGCGCGCTGAGCGTCACGCCGCCCATCCGGTAGTCTTCGAACGCCCCGTATGCCGCCGGCACCCAGTCGGCCACCACCCGCGCAATCGCATCCGCATAGACCCGGATTTCGTATTGCGCATGCGCGTCAGCACGCAGGCGCAGGAAATGAAAGAGGTTGTGCAGGTCCACCTTCCAATACCATTGCGTGTAGATGTTGGCCGGCAGGTTCATCCGCGCCAGTTCGCGCGCCAGCCCCTGCTTGCCCTCATCCGAGATCATTTCCTGGTAGTGGTCATAGCATTGCGCCGCATCGGTTTTCAGGATGTCCAGCACCCGCGCCGCCTCGGCGTCACTCAGCGCGTCGCCGCGGCCCTGGTTGTTGATCACCGATTGCGCCGCCAGTTGCTCGGGCGCGGGGATGTAGAATTCACGGTCGAGAATCGAATAGCGCGCCGAGTATTCGTTCACGTTGGCGGTGCGGTGGCGGATCCACTGGCGGGCGACGAAAACCGGCAGCTTGACGTGCAGCTTGATCTCGCACATCTCGAACGGGGTCGAGTGCCAGTGGCGCATGAGATAGCGGATCAGCCCCTCGTCGTTCTGCACCGACTTGGTGCCCTTGCCGTAAGAGACCCGCGCCGCCTGGCAGATCGCGGCGTCGTCGCCCATGTAGTCGATCACCCGCACGAAGCCGTGGTCAAGCACCTCATGGGCCAGATACAGGTGCTTTTCCATACCTTCGGAGACGGCGCGCAAGGTCTGGCGCGGGGTGGCGCGGAGCGCCTCGATTTCGGCCTTCTGGTCGGGCGAGAGCGGCATGGGGCGAATCCTTTGGCAGTGATGCGAGTCGGGGCATACTATATCTATGGTGCGCCGGGGAAAATGCCGCAAAATGGGGGAATGCGGCGAGAAATCCATATTCCGGCGGAATTCCCGCCAATTTTCGGCATAATCGTTGACACGGTGCCGCCGCTTTGCGCAAATCGGCGCCAATTGCAGCACGTCAAAACCGGTGGGCCGAAAAAGGACCAATGTTTCCATGCAGAAAATTCTGACAACAATCTCCGCGCTTGCGATTCTTGCATCCTGTGGCGAAGGCCTGAACGGCCCGGTCGGCGGTGGCGGCGGCGGCGGCGGCAGCACCACGGCCCCCGGCGCGACAGAAGTGCCGGCAGAAGTTGCCGGCAGCCTGAAGGCCGCGACCTACAATGCCTCGGCGGGAACGCTGACCATGGACGTCACCGGCCTCGACAGCCCCGGCACGCAGGCAAGCTTTACACGCGACGCCTCGCTGGACATCGTCAGCGCCGACGGCACCACGACCTATCAGGCCTTCCGCACGCAAACGACATCAGACAACCGCTATTACCTGGCCTATTTCGCCTCTGGCAACTCGGTGTTTGCCGGGATCACCGGCACGGAGGCCGAATTTGCCACGTCATTCGGCGGCACCACCTTCCAGCGCATCAACACGACGGACATCCCGGCCAGCGGATCGGCGGTATTTCACACGGGATATGTCGGCATTGTCGACCAGCGCCCCACCGGGCTGGACCGCCCGTTGCGCGTGACCGGCGATGCCTTCATTTCGGTCAACCTGACCGAAGACCTGATCGAAGGGGGGGTGACCAACCGCGCCTATGCCGACCCCACCGGCCTGCCTGCCTTGCTCCCCATCGCGCTGAAGGTCACCGACCTTGACGGGGCCGCCTTTGCCGGCAATGTCACGACACTCACCGGCGACGTTCTGGGCGATTACGCGGGAACCCTGGGGGGAACGATCGCCAACACCGCCCCCGGCACCGTGGCCGGACAGTCGCCCGAAGAGGTTGCCGTCACCATGGTCTTCAACCCCTACAAGGACCCGATCATCGAATGGGGCGGGTTTGTTGCACCGGTTTGCGGCGGGCCGGCCGCATCGCCAAGCTGCCCGTAGCCAGATGGCAAGCGCGGCATGATCCGTTTCACTCTCCGCATCGCCGTTCTGGCCGGGATGATGGCCGCAACACCGGCTGTCGCCCAGCAGAATGTCACGCTGACCGTCGATCAGGCGCGCGTCGTGGCCGCCAATGCGGTGGCCGCCGGAGAGTTCGAACTGGCCCTGGCCATCGCAAACGGCCTGTTGCAGCGCAACCCGCAGGACTACGGCGCGCTGATGCAGGCCGCGGCGGCCTCGATCGGGCTTGGCCAGCTTGACCAGGCGCGTGCCTTCGCGAAACGGGCCTACCGGTCGGCCGGAACCCGGGCGCAGAAAGTCAGCGCGGCGCGGCTGATGGCCAGCGCGCATTTTCGGGCCGGCCAGCACAGCCGGGCCGAGATCTGGCTGCGGCGCGCCTTCAACAACACCCCGGACGAACAGCTCAGGAACGTCTTGCGGCGCGAGTTTGCACTGGTGCGCCAGGAAAACCCGTTCACCGCCTCGCTGAGCTTTTCCATCGCCCCGAACGACAACATCAACAACGGCTCGTCCAGCGAAACCGTCACGATCTGGAACCTGCCCTTTGTTCTGAGCGCCGATGCGCGCGCGCTGTCGGGCATCGAGACCTCGGCCAGCGTCAACCTGAAATACCGCCTTTCGCGGGGCGAGTTTCAGCAGACCCATGTGGCGCTGACGCTCTACGGGCGCACCTATGAGCTGTCGCCCGCGGCCAGGGCGGCCGCACCGGGGGTCAAGGGCAGCGACTATGAATTCGCCATGGCCGAGGTGGCCCTGACCCATGACCGGCGGTTCGCATCCTGGCCGGGGCCGACTTCGTTTGCGCTGACCGCCGGGCAGTTCTGGTATGGCGGAGACCCGTATATCCGCTACAACCGCGCCTCTGTGGCACAGGGGTTCGAGATTTCCGACCGGCTTGGCGCCAACCTGAAGTTCGGCTTCGAAAGCCAGGTCTCTGAACGGGCCGGTGGCGTCGTGTCGGAAATTTCGTCGGTTGGCGCGGGCCTCACCTACGCGCTGGCCAATTCCGACCGTATCGGGCTGGACGTTCTGGCCTCGGAGACCGGTTCGCAGGATACAACCAGCGAAAACAGCGCGCTGCGGGTTCAGTTGAGCTATTCCCTGGGCCGGCCGGTTCTGGGGGCCAACCTGTCTTTCACCCTCGCCGGCGAATCCCGCAGCTACCCGATTTCGGTCTATGACCCGGCGGGCCGGCTTGACGAGACGCTTTCGGTCGGGATCAGCATGGTTTTCGCCGATGTGTCCTTTTACGGATTTTCCCCGACGGTGACGCTGGAAGCCAGCCGGACCGAGTCGAACATTTCGCTGTTTGACCGGGAATCGGCCGGGATCAGGTTCGGGATCCAGTCGACCTTCTAGAAATTCGCGCGCCCCGGCGCATTGCACCCTTGCCATGGCGCCACGGCTGCGCTTTGCTGCGGGGCGTGGTGCAAACAGGGGAGCGCAAACATGAAAATCCGCTATCTTCACACGATGGTCCGGGTGCTGGACCTGGAAAAGACCATGGGTTTTTTCGAGCTGCTGGGCCTGAAGGAAACCCGCCGCCACGACAGCAAGGAGGGGCGGTTCACGCTTGTTTTCATGGCTCCGCCGGGACAGGAAGAGTGCCCGGTCGAACTGACCTGGAACTGGGATGGCGACGACGGCCTGCCCTCGGACAGCCGGCATTTCGGCCACCTCGCCTACGAGGTCGAAAACATCTACGACATGTGCCGGCACCTGATGGACAACGGCGTCACCATCAACCGCCCGCCGCGCGACGGGCGCATGGCTTTCGTGCGCTCGCCCGACAACATCTCGGTCGAACTGCTGCAGATGGGCGCGGCCCTGCCGCCGCAAGAGCCGTGGGCAAGCATGGAAAACACCGGCCACTGGTAGGGGCAGCCCCATGCGCGTGATGGTGTTCGGCGATTCCAACAGCTGGGGCACGCCGCCAGATGGCACCGGGCTGCGCATGGGCGCCGATGTGCGCTGGCCGCAGGTGATGGCGGCAAGACTGGGGTGCACGCTGGTCGAAGAGGCCCTGCCCGGGCGCACCACCGTGCATGACGACCCCGACATGCTGGGCCCCGCGATGAACGGTCTGCGGCATCTGCCGGTGGCCCTGCTGAGCAACGCCCCGCTGGATCTGGTGCTGATCATGCTGGGAACCAATGACTGCAAGGCCCGGTTCGACCCCGACGCCGCGAAAATTGCCGCCAACCTTGGCCGGCTGGTCGAAACCCTGCGCGCAACCGGGGCCGGGCGCGGCCCCTGGTCCGAGGCGCCGGCGCCCGGGGTTGCCCTGATCACGCCGATGCCGCTTGGCCCGCGCGCCGATGACCCGGCCTGGGCGCGACATGACGAATGGCGCGGCGGGCGCGCGGCGTCGAAGGGGCTGGCCGACGCGCTGGCGGCGTTCGGCCGGCGCGAAGATGTGCCCGTGCTTGACGCCGGAACCATCGTGCGCACCTCCGACGACGACCCGATCCACATGGATCCGGCGGCGCATCGGGCGCTGGGGGCCGCCTGCGCAGACTGGCTTGAAAAAGGCCCCTGATGGCATCGGGGCGTGCCCATATCGCCCCCCGCCGCCCCGCCATGGCGCGGGTGTTTCCCGCGCTGCTTGCGGGCCTTCTTGCCCTTCCGGCGCCCGCCAGCGCGGCCTGCCGGCTGGCGCTGGCACTGGGGCTGGACATATCCGGCTCGGTGGACGGGCGCGAGTATCGCCTGCAGCTTGACGGGCTGGCGGCCGCCCTGCTGGACCCCGAGGTGCAGGAGGCGTTTTTTGCAATGCCCGACGCCTGGGTCCGGGTCTTTGTCTTTGAGTGGGGCGGCGTGGACACGCAGCGGCCGCTGATCGACTGGCAGGAGATGCGCAGCCGCAACGATCTGGCGGCATTGGCCGGGCGGCTGAGGGCCACCCGCCGCGCGCCGCATGATCTGTCGACAGCGCTGGGGCTGGCGATGGTCTATGGCGGCAATGCCCTGGCAGACCAAGCCGACTGCTGGCGCCGCACCCTGGACCTGTCGGGCGACGGCCAGTCGAATGTCGGCCCCTCGCCGCAGGCGGCCCGCAGGTCCCCGGCCCTGGCCGGTGTCATCATCAACGGGCTGGTCATTGGCGCCGATGCGCCGCCCTTCACCGACAAGACGCAAAGCGAGATCGCGGAACTGAGCGCCTATTTCCGGGCCGAGGTGATCCAGGGGCCGGATGCCTTTGTGGAAACCGCCATCGAGTTCAACCAGTTCCAGGACGCGATGACCCGCAAGCTGCTGCGCGAGTTGCAGACCCGCGCCGTCGGTTTTCTGGGCGGCTTTCCGGGCGGCTTTGTGGGCGGCTCTCCGGACGGGTCGTCATCGGGCCGCTCGTTGGCCGCGCACCGCCCGGACCGCATTCAGTAGATGTAGCGGATCTGGTCGGTCCAGTAACGCTCCATCCGGCGCAGCGACGTGTTGATGTCTTCAAACCCTTGCAGGTCGAGCACCTTGCGCCCCTCCAGCCCTTCGGCGTGACGTTCGAACAGG
>JALSJL010000066.1 GCA_026989405.1 Marinosulfonomonas sp.
AAAGCTGCTGCCCACCAGCACCACATCACATTGTCTGGCGACGGCCTGCTCGATTGAAACTCGGTCAGGTTGCCCGGGGTCGTGTCGCGCTGAACGGTTCATTTCAGCCTGGCCTGAAGGGTGCGGAGCACATGCAGCCTGATCGCCGTTGCGAGCCCCATTTCGGTGCCGCGCTCTTCATCAATTTCGGCCGCGAGGTCGTTGATCGGGCGCGCCTGGTCGCGTGCGATGTCGCAAAACGCCTGCCAGAAGGCATCTTCCAGAGACACGCTGGTCCGGTGCCCGCGCAGGGTCAGAGAATGTTTGCGCGGGCGCCCGTTCATTCGTCGTCGTCCATGTAGTGGCCGTCAAGCATGCGGGCCGCCTTTTCGCCGCGGGTCGCTTCCAGCATCCGTTCCGCCTTGGACCGTCCGAACTTTCGCGCGTTCCGGTTGGCGGTTTCCTTTTTCTTCTGCTTTTCGCGGACTTTGCGAAACCGGTTCAGGTTGACCGGATCACTCATCTTTCGGCCCGATCATCTTTTCCGGGCGCACCACGCGGTCAAAGGTCTCTTCGTCGACAAAGCCCAGACGCACGGCTTCTTCCTTGAGCGTGGTCCCGTTCTTGTGGGCCGACTTTGCAACCTTGGTTGCATTGTCATAGCCGATGACCGGGGCCAGGGCCGTCACCAGCATCAGGCTTTCGTGCAAAAGCTGGTCGATGCGCTTTTCGTTGGCCCGGATGCCGGACACGCAGTTGTCGGAAAACGCCTTTGACGCATCACCAATCAATTGCATGGATTGCAGGACGTTGTAGGCAATCATCGGTTTGTAGACGTTCAGCTCGAAATGGCCCTGACTGCCGGCAAAGCCGACGGCGGCGTCGTTGCCCATCACATGGGCGCAGACCTGCGTCATCGCTTCGGCCTGGGTCGGGTTGACCTTGCCGGGCATGATCGATGAACCGGGTTCGTTTTCGGGCAGGATCAGTTCGGCCAGGCCGCAGCGCGGGCCCGAGCCAAGCAGGCGTATGTCGTTGGCGATCTTGAACAAAGAGCCGGCAACGACCCGCACCATGCCCGACATTTCAACCATGGCGTCATGGGCCGCAAGCGACTCGAACTTGTTGGGGGCGGTGACGAAGGGCAGGCCGGTGATCTCGGCGATGTTGGCGGCAACTTCCTCGGCCCAACCCTTGCGGGTGTTCAGCCCGGTGCCCACGGCCGTGCCGCCCTGGGCAAGCTCATAGATATCGGGCAGGGCGGTTTTCACCCGCTCGATCCCCTTGGCAAGCTGGTGCGCATAGCCCGAGAACTCCTGCCCCAGCGTCAGCGGGGTTGCATCCATCGTGTGGGTGCGGCCGATCTTGATGATGTCCTTGAACGCCTTGGCTTTCGCGTCCAGTTCGAAATGCAGTCTTGCAAGGCCGGGCAGCAGCACATTGTGGGCCGATGTGGCGGTGGCGATATGCATGGCCGTCGGGAAGGTGTCGTTTGAGCTTTGGCCCATGTTCACATGGTCATTCGGGTGAACCGGGTCCTTGGATCCGATCACGCCGCCAAGCAGCTCGATCGCGCGGTTGGCGATCACCTCGTTGGCATTCATGTTCGATTGCGTGCCCGAACCGGTCTGCCAGACCACCAGCGGAAAATGTTCGTCAAGCGTGCCATCGATCACCTCTTGCGCCGCCTGGATGATGGCATCGGCAATCTTTGCATCCAGCGCGCCGGCGCGCTTGTTGGCCATGGCGCAGGCCTTCTTGATCACCCCGAGCGCGCGAATGATGGCCACCGGCTGCCTTTCCCATCCGATCGGGAAATTGATCAGCGAGCGCTGTGTCTGCGCGCCCCAGTATTTGTCGGCCGGAACTTCGAGCGGGCCGAAACTGTCGGTTTCGATACGGGTCTTTGTCATGGATGGGGTCTCCGAAAGGGACTGGTGGCATGTTCTTGTGACAGGAAGGGGAAGGACCGGCCGGACGGGCCGGCTTCATCATGTCTTGCGAAAGCTGTCGAGGCTGACGACATCCGCATCCTTGGCTTCGTGCAACTGCTCGACCAGATCGCGCGCATCGGCGTCGGCAGGCGCGGCGCCGTCAGGCGTTGCGGACGCTTCGTCGTGGTCATCGTCATCGTCCTGCGTTTCGAAGCGCAATCCGAATTCCACCGACGGATCGACAAAGGTCAGGATCGCATCGTATGGAACATGCAGCCGCTCGGGATTGTCGCCGAAATTCAGCGTGATCGAAAAGCCCTCATCGGTCACATCCAGATCCTCGAACCAGTTCTGCATGACGATTGTCATTTCTTCGGGGTATCTGTCGGACAGCCAGTCGGCGATCCTGACATCCGGGTGCAGCGTGTCGAAGGTTATGAAGAAGTGATGCTCACCGGGAAGGCCGTTTTCGGCCACGTCCTGCAGCACTTCCTGAATCAGGCCGCGCAGCGCGCGGTGCATCAGATGTCCGTATTCGATGGTATCGGTCATTGCATCCCCGGTTCGGCATATCGTGTGCCCAAGCATACGGGAATTCATGGTGAAGGGAAGAGACTGTCGGCAATTGGATGGCGGTTTGCGTGGCGGCCGCCCGGCTCAGCCCAGGCGGGTCTTGCTGTCATCGGGGGCGTCGGTGCGCTCATCCATGGAATAGTCGCGCAACACCTGCGCGACACGCAGCCGGTAGCCGCGAAAAATGCCATTGCGGCCTTTCTGCTGTGCTGCCCGGTGTTCGGGCAGGTTGCGCCAGCGGGCCACCGCTTCCGCGTCACGGAAAAAGGACAGGGAAAGCAGCTTTTCCGGTGACGAAAGGCTCTGAAAACGCTCGACCGATATGAACCCCTCGACCCGTTCGAGCGAGGCTTTCAGGGCGGCCGCGATTTCCAGGTAGGCGTCTTTCCGGTCCGGGTGGATGTCGACCTCGAAAATGACGGCGATCATGTGGCGTTTCCTTTCAGGCCCCGTCCGGGCGCGATACCGGTTTCAGGAAAGTCCAGTCTTCATGCAGCATGAATTTCTCGTGCTGGGCGTGATCTTCGCGCCCGAGCGGGTCATTGGCAAGCCATTTCGCGATGGTCCTCGCAGGCGGCAAGGCTTGCGAAACTGCAGATACCGCAGGCCGCGGGTCGGGCGTTGCTGCCACAAATCAGCCGGGTTTTCATTGGGAGAGTAGTGCAGGCTTCTGTTGCCAGGTGCCTGCGAACCCCGCCTTGTGCTGCTAGGCACAAGGACTTAGATTTCGGCTTGGTCGGACCGCTTACGCAGCCAGAGCCATTGCCGGAGCTTTGTTGTCATTTGCAACTAGCTTTTGTGAACCGATAACGGTGGTATCTCACCGGGACAAAGCAAACCCCTTTAGACGTTCGTCGATCCTGTTTCGGCCCCATGACCGCCAAATGAACGGGTTTTGGTGGAGCCGCCGGGTACCGCCCCCGGGTCCGATCCGCTTATTACGAGCGCGTTTATGTCCATAGTCCCCGAGGGGACACCAAAGGATATAGTGAGAACGCCGCGCACCATCAAGACCACATGGTGAATTTAACCTCATTTCAGGGGCAGTTCAGCTTGAAGACCTTCCATTGGGGACGCGCCGGCGGTGCCGGATACTCTGCGGTTTCGCAAGCGCGTCCCGACAGTTCTTTCAAGACCTCGATCTGCGGAGCGTCGCCTGCGTCCAGCACTCTCCTCACATTCGCCATTCTGAGCACGACATGATCCATGCCCAGCAGGTCTTTCAACGGCAGTGAGAGCACAGAGTATTTTCCGATAACCTGTGTTCCGGGGTCGACCATGAGGAAAGGCGAATAAGCATCAACCGCGATCTTTTTTGCGTGGCTTGTTTGGGCCTCGAGCCACTGGCGCACATGGGCACGAGGGTCTCGGTCATAATCCCCGAGATCGCGCACGGATTTTCCGATCGGCCCGGCAATGGCAGCGGCCAGGAAAAGTCCGACGATCACCGGGTTCAGCGATCTGAGCGGCAGCATTTTCGCAACTTGCTGGGCACCAGCCGCCAGTAACACGAAAAATGCCGGAAGCATGGGCAACAGATTCCGCTCGAACCGCACAAACTGAGCCGACAGCAGGAAAAAGTAAGTGAAAGTGAAGAACGCGACAGGTGCAAGCGCGCGCCAACGAGCCGAGGCAAAGGCCAGCCCGGACAGAAACAGAAATGTCCATCCCGTTTGATTGAACAGCCAACGGGCATTGGTTCTGAAACTGTCGCCTTCGGCACCAGGGTGGCCGTTCCTGTAATGTTGGAGCTCAAAGAGAAAACCGTCGATTGCCCGGGTGCTGTTGAGTGCGAGATAGGGAGAGGCGGCGAACAGGGCGACAATAGCGGAAGCAGCAGCCAGTGCTATCAACGGTGCAGCGCGTTGAAGCCGTTGCCCGGCGAAATGGGCCACCGGGATGGCAAGCCCAACCAGCCCTGCGTTGTACTTGGTCGCGGCGGCCAGACCCGCCAAGATGCCGGCCAGGACATAGATACGCCAGTCTGTCCGGCGGGTGATCGAGACGGCTGCAGCCAGGGTTGCTGTCGTGAAAAACGATGCAATCATGTCTGGGGTTACAAAGCTTGACTGCCTCACCAACAACGGCGTTGATGAAACCATGATGGCCGCCAGCAAAACGAAGGGCAGGCGAAGCCCGACATTGCGCGCCATGCGCCATGAGGCGGCGACCGTGGCGACCCCGAACGCGACAGTGACGAGCCGCGCCACCAGGAGGGCGGCGGGTTGCGGCGCATAGCCGTTGCCCATGGACTGGCTGACGATCGGAACCAGTTCACCGCTGATATTCCGGAACAGGACTTGACCGGGCAGGTTCAGGTAGAACAGCAAAGACGGGTAGTTGAAAAATTCCGGATCAAGGCTGCGGCGTGCCAACATTGACTGAATGATCCTGAAATTGATCATCTCGTCGCCGTTGTAGAGGTAGGGCAATCCGTAGGTGATGTACGAAAGCCGGAGGTATGTAGCAAACAAGAATGTCGCAATGAGCGAAGCTGCCAGCACCCGGGTTGGGCGGTTTTTCCCCGCATCTCTGGATATCTGGTTTTTCAACATGCACACTCTCGGTTTCGTCCCGGTGTGCCCATGCAGCTTGCCTTTGCCAACCATTCGTCTGGCGTGGCAGGTTGCTGGTGTTTGCGGCTCAGGGAGCATACGCGCGGATGACACGCCCCGATCGTTGTTCGGAGGTCATGAGGGGCGATCTGAACCGACCCGATCTCCGAAATCCTCGGTCTTTTCATGGTCTCAGGCGCGCGACACGTCTTGCTTGTGCTCTTCACGAGTTGATTGAGCCTGTCGCCTTGCCAGCACCTGCCCAAATAACCGGCTCGTGTAGTCCGCGAGGGCGGCGAGCGCCTTGTCGGTGTTGGCGCCATCCCTTGCCTCCAGGCTGTCGAAAATCCGGCGGTGCATCTTCACTATCCTGCCGCGTGAGCGGGCCGAGAACGTGATCATGTTCATCAGCGGTTGCATCGCCTCGACGGCGCCGGCGAGATGGTAGGACAGGACCGGGTTCCCGGCTGCATCTACCAAT
>JALSJL010000067.1 GCA_026989405.1 Marinosulfonomonas sp.
GAGAGCCAAAACCCTTCCGTCATCATTCACCTCCGGCTCGTTTTCCCGCAGTGAACCAGACAGATATCGAAAAATCAAAAGGTTGATTAGGTTTTAACCCTAGGGCGTAGACCTAGTCGTCCCTCAGCAGCATGACCAGCGCCAGAATGCTCAGCACCACGCCGACCAGCACCAGCGGGCGCGGCGCTCCGTGGCCCAGGGCAATCTCCCACAGCGCCACCCAGCTCGGGGTCAGGTAGGTATAGGCCATCACCTTCGATGACGGCAGGCGCAGGGTGGCAAACTGCAACAGCACGAAGGTCATCGAACTGGCCGCCAGCGAGGTATAGGCGATGGTGATCCAGACAATCGGCGGCAGCGCGCGCCAGTCGGTCGCCAACAGGTCGCGCCAGCCCCAGGCCAGCAGGATCATGAACCCGGCGACCATCATGCCAAAGCTGAACACCAGCGCCGGCTCACCCCGGTTCAAAAGCCGCACCAGCGGCGTGTAAAACGCATGGGCCACGCAGCCGATGAAGAATATCTTCTCGCCGGTGCCGATGCGAAACGCCAGAAGTGCCGCGAGATCGGCGCGAAAGATCACCCACAGCGCGCCTGCCGCCCCGATCGTCAGCGCCAGCGCCATGCGCGGCGTCAGGATCTGGCGCAGCAGCAGCCAGCCGAACAGCGCCGACATCGCCGGCGTCAGGGTGAATACCGCGGCCGAGGACACCGGCGGCGCGGTTTTCAGCCCCTCGAACATCAGTACGAAATAGATCGCGAACAGCCCGCCCATCAGCAGGTAGCGCCAGGGCGCCGCCAGCGCCGCGCGCGTAAACCGCCCGGTGACCCAGGCCGCCGTGCCGATCACGCTGGCGGCAATGAAAAACCGCACGATGTTCAGCGCCGCCGGGGCGATCTCGTTTGCCGCCATCGAGCCGAGCGAAAACGACCCGGCAATCAGCGCCGAAAACAGCAGCATCGCCAGATGGCCCTTCGCGGCCTCGCTCATCGCGCCGGTATCTGCCCGCACATTGCTCATGGCTGCGATCATTCGCCGATTGAAGGTTTCGGCGCAATGGGCAATACCAAGGGTCGGACATTCAACAGGAGAAACCCGATGAGCGAACAGGCCAAACCCAGCGTCACCGTCACCAAGGACGGCCCCTATGTGGTGGCCGGCATCGAGGAACTGGTCCTGTCAGATGGCAGCACCGGCGAGGTGAAACCCAAGATGTTCCTGTGCCGCTGCGGCATGTCAAAGAACAAACCGTTCTGCGACGGCTCGCATTCGCGCGAGGGATGGACGGAATAGCGGCTATCCGGGCTCACCCGCAAACCACGCCGCCCGCTCCCCGGGCGGCACCCCTTCCCCGTCCCATTCCGCCTCCAGCGCTGCGCGTTCCAGCACCAGCAGTTCCTTCAGCGTGCGCACCCGTGCCGCCCCCGGCACCCGCAGATGATCCTGCAGCCGGTGGCTGTGGACGATCTTGACCTGCGCGTCCAGCGGCTCCCAGGCGTCCAGCACCGTGACGCGGCGCAGGTTGTATTCCGGCGGCAGCACATACCAGCGCAGGTCGGTGCGCCACAGCATGTCTTTCAGCACCACCTGATCGCGTGGCTGGCCGCTGGCATGAAACCGCGCGGCCCAGTCGCCCAGAAAGGCCCGCACCGCGTCCGTCATCCGGTAAAACACCACGCCCGCATTCATTTGCGGAAATGGGTAGGGCGTGTCCTCCTGCAACCCTTGCCGGATCAGCGCCGAAGCGCGACGCACGTCATGCGCCATCGCCATGTCGAAGCGTTCCAGCAAGGCAAACCCATCGCTCGGATCGTCCACCACCAGCGTGTCGCAATCCAGGTAAAGCGTGCGCTCAAACCGGCTGCGCGCCATGCACTCCAGTTTGGCGCGCGCGTGAACCCGCTCGACCGGATGCACCCGGTCAAACAGCCCCGGGGCCACCGGTTGATCGGTGAACAGATCCACCGCCAGTTCCGGGGCAACCGCGCGCAGGGTCGCCGCCGACGTCTCGGCCAGTTCCAGATAATCGGCCCCGGTGGCCACGTAAATCACACCGTTGCTCATTGCGTTGCCCCTTCAAAGTTGCGCAATTCGTCCTTCAGAAACCGGGTGAAGGCCTGCACCTTTGGCGCGCGGTGCAAGTCGACATGGGTGACAAGCCACATATCCGACTGCCAATCGGGCAACGGCGGCATCACTTCGACAAGCCCGTCGGGCAGGCGTCCGCCCGGCCCGACGGCAAAGCCGATCCCGATCCCCGCGCGCACTGCCGCCTCCACCGCCGCGAATTCGTTTGCCCGAAAGACGAAACGCTCAGGCGGCACCAGGGCGCGCAACCAGACAGACGCCGGTGCGCGCGGGTTTTCACTGGCGCCGCCGACAAACCTGTGGGCGGCGAATTCGCAAGGCCCCGACGGCAGGCCAAAGCGCGCGGCGTAGTCACGCGATGCACACAGGCGCGGGCGCATTGTTGCAAGGTATTGCACGATGTTGTCGGCTTCCTGCGGCTGCCTGCCGGCCCGGATCGCAACATGCGCTTCGCCGTAATCCAGCCGAAACAATCGGCTGTCCGACAGGAACCGGATGGTGATATCCGGGTTTTGCTCCTGAAACCGGGCAAGGACCGGCGTCAGAACACCGACAAATCCCGATACCGCCGTAATTACCAGTTCCCCCGAAATCGCACCGCTTCGCCCGCGCAGCCGCCCGACCAGCGCCTGCAACTGCTCTTCCGCCGAACCGGCCGCGCGCAACAGGTCCGCGCCCGCCTCGGTCAGCGTGTAGCCACGCGCATGGCGCTGGAACAGCTTGACGCCAAGGCGCGCCTCCAACGCATCCACGTGCCGAATGACAGTCGCATGGTGCACCCCCAGGCTCACCGCCGCCCCGCTCACCGTGCCCGCACGCGCCACGTGCAGCGCGGTGCGCATTTCATCCCAGCTGTCTGCCTGCATGCGATCCCACAAATGTTCATTTTTGCACGTTTCATGTTCATTTTCAGATTTTGTGTTCATATTTGCAATGGCCATCCTTGAGCCAGACACATTCAAGGAGACTTTCACATGACAACCATCCTGCATCTCGACACGTCGGTCCGCGGCCCCCACTCCGTGACCCGTGACCTCACCAGCCGCATCACGGCACGCTTCCCCGAGGCCACCGTCATCCGGCGCGATCTCGGGACGGGCCTGCCGTTGATCGGCGAAACCTGGGTCAATGCCAACACCACCCCGGCGCCCGAACGCAGCCCAGCGCAAAAGGCGATTCTGGCCCAGTCGGATGAACTGATCGGCGAATTGCGCGCCGCCGATATCGTGGTCGTCGGCCTGCCGATCTACAACTGGGGCGTTCCGACAACATTCAAGGCCTGGGCCGACCTCGTGGCCCGCGCCGGCGAAACCTTTTCCTACCAGAACGGCGCGCCCGTCGGCCTCATGCACGACAAACGCGCGATCATCGCAATGGCGTCGGGCGGCACCCGGGTCGGCTCGGCGCAGGATTTCGCCTCGGGCTATGCGCAAATGCTGCTCGGCATGCTCGGCATCCGAAATGTGAGCCTTGTGCTCGCCGACCGGATGGCCATTGACGCCCAAGCCAGCCTCGCAGCCGCGCATGCTGCCATCGACACCCTGATCCTGGCCGCCTGAACCGGCCCCGGCTTCATCTTGCGCGAAATACTCCCGCCGGAGGCATCGCGCCGCGGCGCCAGCCGCGGCGCAACCGCTTGACTCGCCCACCCCAGCCGCGTATCACCCGCGCCAACAACCGGAAGCCCTCACACTTCCGGTCCCCGCCAACACCGGGGATCGCCACCAGTCAGCGCGTCGCGCCCACTGGTGCGTTTGTCGTTTGAGCCGCCGCTTCCCATATGGGAGGCATGACTGGAACCGGAGAAAGGACCCGGCAGATGTTTGAGAACCTCTCGGAACGCCTCGGCGGAGTCTTCGACCGGCTGACCAAACAGGGCGCGCTCTCCGAAGACGACGTGAAAACCGCGCTGCGCGAAGTGCGCGTCGCCCTGCTCGAAGCCGACGTTTCGCTGCCGGTCGCGCGCGATTTCGTGAAGGCGATCCAGGACAAGGCCACCGGCCAGGCGGTCACCAAATCCGTCACCCCCGGCCAGCAGGTCGTCAAGATCGTGCATGACGAGCTGGTGCACGTGCTGCAAGGCGATGACCAGGACCCCGGCGCGCTCAAGGTCGACAACCCGCCCGCCCCGATCCTGATGGTCGGCCTTCAAGGCGGCGGCAAGACCACCACCACCGGCAAGATCGCCAAACGGCTGAAGGAAAAGGACGGCAAGCGCGTACTGATGGCCTCGCTCGACGTCTACCGCCCGGCGGCCATGGAACAGCTTGCCGTGCTCGGGGCGCAGATCGGCGTCGATACCCTGCCGATCGTGGCCGGCGAAACCCCGGTGCAGATCGCAAAACGCGCGCGCCAGCAGGCCACCATGGGCGGCTATGACGTCTACATGCTCGACACCGCCGGCCGGCTCCACATCGACGAAACCCTGATGCAGGAAGTCGAAGACGTCGCCGCCGCCACCAGCCCGCGCGAAACGCTGCTGGTGGTTGACGGGCTCACCGGTCAGGTCGCCGTCGAGGTGGCGCAGGAATTCGACGAAAAGATCGGCATCAGCGGCGTCGTGCTCACCCGGATGGACGGCGACGGTCGCGGTGGTGCGGCGCTGTCCATGCGCGCGGTCACCGGCAAGCCGATCAAGTTCGTGGGCACCGGCGAAAAGCTCGACGCGCTGGAAGAATTCCACCCCGAACGCATCGCCGGGCGTATCCTCGGGATGGGCGACATCGTCAGCCTCGTCGAAAAGGCCCAGGAAACCATCGAGGCCGAACAGGCCGAACGCATGATGAAGCGCTTCCAGAAGGGCCGCTTCAACATGAACGACCTGAAGATGCAACTTGAACAGATGCAAAAGATGGGCGGCATGGAAGGCGTGATGGGCATGATGCCCGGCATGGGCAAGATGAAAAAACAGGTCGAGGCCGCAGGCTTCGACGACGCCATCATCCGCCGCCAGATCGCGCTGATCCAGTCGATGACCAAGCGCGAACGCGCCAACCCGCAAATCCTTCAGGCCAGCCGCAAGAAACGCATCGCGCGCGGCGCCGGCCTCGAAGTCTCCGAACTCAACAAGCTCTTGAAAATGCACCGCCAGATGGCGGACATGATGAAAAAGATGGGCAAGATGGGCAAGGGCGGCATGCTGAAACAGGCCATGAAGGGCATGTTCGGCAAGGGCGGTCTGCCCAAGGACATGGCTGACGGCATGGACCCGGCCGCACTCGAAGCCGCGGCGAAACAGATGGGCGGCAAGCTGCCCGGCCTCGGCGGCGGTGGCCTGCAACTCCCCCCCGGGCTTTCGGGCTTCGGCAAGAAGAAATGACCGGCACCGCCCTCCATATCCCAACGCTCGAAACCGAGCGTCTTTGCCTGCGCGCCCACCGGATCGAGGATTTCGAAGCCTACGCAG
>JALSJL010000068.1 GCA_026989405.1 Marinosulfonomonas sp.
TTTCGCGAATGCGAGGCCGAGATCACCGGCGACGCCCTGTTCCCGATCCGCGCGCTTTTCGCGGTGCGCGATGTGGACGAAGGCCCGGTTTGCGCCGATGGCCCGCTGCGGGTGGGCTGCGCGCGGGTCAGCCACGGCCACGGGCTGGGGATCGCCTTCGATGAATTTCCCTGCCTCGGCTACCGGCTGGAAGCGGGCGGGCGGGCGCTGGCGATCAGCGGCGATACGGTGGCGTGCAACGGGCTCGACCGGCTGGCGGCGGGGGCCGACACGCTGGTCGCCTGCTGCTATCTGGCGCGCGCCGAGGAAACCGGTTTCGAACGCGATGTGATCTCGCGCCATGTGATCCTGAATTCCGCCGCCGTGGGCAAGGTGGCCGCGCGTGCCGGGGTCCGGCGGCTGGTCCTGACTCATCTGCGCCGGAAATCACCCGCCTTGCTGGAAAGCGTGGCCGCAGATGTGGCCGCCGATTTCAACCGCGAAGTGGTGCTGGCCGTGGACGGGCTGGAGCTGCCGCTGTTCGGCGAGGGCCGGCCATGACCACCATCGGTATCCTGATCTTCGAGCAGGCGGACGAGCTGGATTTCACCGTTCCTTACGAATCGCTGCGCATCGCCGCACAGCGCTGCCGCGATCTGCGCGTGGTGCTGGTGGCGCCGCAAAAGCGCCCGCTGGTGATGGAAATGGGCATGACCGTCACCCCGCAGCATGATTTCGCCGATGCGCCGCCGCTCGATGTGGTGATCGTGCCCGGCGGCACCGGCGCGCGGCTGGAACTGGACCGACCCGAGACCGTGGATTGGCTGAAGGCCCGGGCGCGCGATTGCCGCTACCTGTGCAGCGTGTGCACCGGGGCGCTCTTGCTGGCGGGATGCGGGCTGGCCGACGGTAGTCGGTTGACCACGCATCACGATTTTCTCGAGGAACTCGGCACGCGCCACCCGGAATGCCGCGTCGTCGCCGGGCAGCGCGTGGTGCAGGACGGGCCGCTGGTGAGCGCGGGCGGGATCGTTTCGGGCTTTGATCTGGCGCTCTGGCTGGTGCGCCGCTTGTGTCCCGAAGGGACCGAGGCGCATCTGCGCAACTATCTGGCTCTGGACCTGCCATCAGTATAAACCTTCCCGCGCTGGAAGGTTTTGCTTGTGACCATGCCAGTTTTGCGGTTAGCTATGCGCCATCGGGTTCCTTTTCCGGCCGCGCCGGAGAGGGAGGAGACAGGGAACACGGAAGGGCCGACCCAAACAGGGGGCCTTGGCCGGACTGCCCACGCAACTGTCGGCGAAGAGCCGCGCCCCATCATGCCACTGGAGCCATCCGGGAAGGCGGGGCCGGCATTGACGCGCCAAGTCAGGAGACCTGCCCGATCGAATGGAACCGCCCTGGCCCTGGCCGGGCAGAAAACGCACGATGGGTGCAAGGGAGAAAGATCATGCATATCGAACCGGGCGTCGTTACCGGCGCCAAACTCGCCCTTGGATACGCAACCGGCGCGGGCAGCATCGCGCTGGCCGGCAAGCTGGCGCTTGACGCGATCCGCAACAACGGGCTGGCCACTTTTGCCGGGCGCGCCGCGCTGGCCACGGGGCTGGTGTTTTCCTTTTTCGAGATCCTGCCGCATGTGCCGGTCGGGGTGTCCGAGGTTCACCTGATCCTGGGCTCGACCCTGTTTCTGACGCTGGGCGCCGGACCGGCGGCGGTGGGGCTGGCACTGGGGCTGCTGGTACAGGGACTGTTCTTCGCTCCCTTCGACCTGCCGCAATACGGCATGAATGTCACCACGCTGATCGGCGCGCTGGCTGCGCTTTCGCTGGTGGCGCGCCGCATCATCCCGGCGCGCACGGCCTATGTCGATCTGGCCTACGGGCAGGTGATGCGCATGTCGCTGGCCTTTCAGGCGGTGACGGTCGGCTGGGTGGCCTTCTGGGTGCTCTGGGGGCAGGGCGTGTCGCTGGCAACGCTGGGCCATATCGCCACATTCGGCGCCGCCTATCTTTCGGTTGTCCTGATCGAGCCGCTGGTTGATCTGGCGGTGCTGGCCGTGGCCAAACGGTTGAAGAAAAACCCCGCACGGCACCTGTTCGTGCCACGCATGTTCGCGCCAGCGGTGGTCTGAGCCGAAAACGGGGGCAGATCGTGTTCTTGCACGCAAACAGGTTGAAACAGGGCGCGGCTGCCGGCCGGGTTCTGCCTGTGCGTGGTCGCGCTGCCCCCATCCGCAGACCCGCCGCAGTGAAACGGCGCCGTGCCGGCGCGCTGATGCTGCTGCCGACTCTGCTGTGGGTTTTCACCCAGTTGGTGATGAGCGGCCTTGTCCTGCAGCCCACGGTCGCGCTCGCCGATGGGCTGCACACGATCACCATCTGTTCGGGCACCGAACTGACCACGATCACCGTCGATGCCGACGGCAATCCGGTCAAGGACCTTCCGGCAAAAAAGGTTTCCTGCCCCTGGTGCGCACAATTCGCCGGAACCGGCCCGATCCCTGCGCCTGATCTGGCGCTGCTTGCGGCGCCCTGCACCACGGCCCGGCGCCTTGCGGTGGTCGAGGCGCATCAAGCCGCCACCGGCCTTTCCCACAGCCCCTACGCCAGCCGCGCGCCACCCCTTTCGACAAGCCTCTGATCCTCTGACCCCGGTCGCACATGGCTGCGCACCGGGCAACCTGATCTGCTTGTTGAAAGGAAAACATATGAAACGCAGAACATTTCTGGGCACCGCCGCGGCGGCTGCCTCGGCCAGCCTTTTCACCCCGGCCCTGGCCGCAACCACCAAGACCGTCACCGATGTGCTGGGCCGCAAGGTCGAGGTGCCGGCAGACCCGCAACGGGTGCTGCTGGGCTTTTACTTCGAGGATTTCTGGGCCATCGGCGGGCGCCAGGCCTATGACCGGGTGGTGGCCATTTCGCGCACCGCCTGGGAGGGTTGGCGCAATTCGCAATGGCAACGCTACGCGGCGGTGGAGCCGCGCCTGAACGATCTGGTCGATGTGGGCGAGATTTCCGAGGGCAGTTTTTCGGTGGAAACGGCAGTGGCCGCGCGCCCGGATGTGGCGATCATTGCCGCCTGGCAGTTCAACGGCCTGGGAGATCAGGGCGTGGCCAAGCTGGAGGCCGCCGGCATCCCGGTGGTCGTGGCCGATTACAACGCCCAGACGGTGGAAAAGCACATGGCCTCGACGCACCTGATCGGCGAGGTTCTGGGCGGCGACGCCGAGGCGCGCGGGCATGAGCTGGCGCACCCTTATGGCGATGCCGTCGAGGATGTGCAAACGCGGGTGGCCGCTGCGCAGGCAGGGGGTGCCATTGCCCCCAAGGTCTATGTGGAGCTGGGCAACAAGGGCCCGGACGAATATGGCAATTCCTATGGCAAGGGCATGTGGGCCGGGGTGGTCGAGACTGCCGGCGGCAACAATATCGCTGCCGGCCAGATCGGCTCTTACGCGCCGCTGAGCCCGGAATACGTGATTGCCTCCAACCCGGATCTGATCCTGCTGGCGGGGTCTGACTGGGTCGGTCTACCCAAGGCGGTGGTCATGGGTTTCGGGCAGGACCCGGCGGTCACGCGCGAACGCATGCGTGCCTATACCGAGCGCCCCGGCTGGAGCGGTCTGAACGCGGTGAAGAACGGAGAATTGCACGCTGTCTATCATGGCGGCACGCGCACGCTCTATGATTTCACTTATCTGCAATATATCGCCAAACAGCTCTACCCGGCGGCTTTCGAGGATGTCGACCCGCTGGCCAATCTGCGCGCGTATTACCAGACGTGGTTGCCGATCGAGGCCGAGGGCACCTTCATGCTGAAGCTCTGACAATGCCCCGCCGGACAGCCCTCATGCGGCTGTCCGGCACATTTCGACACAAGGGAATTTCACATGACGATGCAGACAATTTCCGGCGCTGATACCTATGGCGCGTTGATGACGCGCCGCCTGCTCTGGCTGGTGCTGGCATTGGCGGCGGTGTTGGCCGTGGCGCTGGGGGACATCCTGACCGGTCCTGCCTTTCTGAATGTCGGGGAGGTGGTGCGCGCCTTGTTCAGCCCCTCGGGCGCCGATCCCATGGTGCGCGCGGTGGTGCATGCCATTCGGCTGCCGATGACGACCATGGCTCTGATCGTCGGGGCCTCGCTGGGGCTCGCCGGGGCGGGGATGCAGACCATTCTGGGCAACCCGTTGGCCAGCCCCTATACGCTGGGGTTTTCTGCCGCGGCCGGATTTGGTGCGGCGGCGACCATTCTGTTTGGCTTCACCCTGCCGCTGATCCCACAACTGACGGTGCCGGCGATGGCCTTTCTGGCGGCCGGGGTGGCCTGTGCCCTGGTCTACGGGCTGGCGCATTTGCGGGGGGCCAGTTCCGAGGTCATGATCCTGGCCGGCATCGCCACGCTGTTTCTGTTCCAGTCGATGCAGTCGCTCTTGCAATATATGGCCGCGCCCGAAGTGCTTCAGGAAATCGTCTTCTGGCTGTTCGGCAGCCTGCTCAAGGCGACCTGGTTTTCGGTGGCGGTCTCGGGCGCGGTGCTGGTGCTGGGGGCGGGGCTGCTGGCGCGCGATGCCTGGCGGCTGACGGCGCTGCGCCTGGGGGATGCGCGGGCGCAAAGCCTGGGCGTCAATGTCAAGGCATTACGCCTGCGCGGCTTTGGCACCGTATCACTGCTGACGGCGGGGGCGGTAGCGTTTGTCGGCACCATCGGCTTTGTCGGGCTGGTGGCGCCGCATCTGGCGCGCATGCTGGTGGGCGAGGACCAGCGCATTTTTCTGCCGATGTCGGCGCTGATGGGGGCGCTGGTGATGTGCGGCGCCTCGATCGCCTCCAAGCTGATTTCACCCGGTGCGGTGGTGCCGATCGGCATCGTCACCGCGCTGATCGGCGTGCCGTTTCTGTTTGCGCTGATCCTGACGCGCCGCGCGCGGCACTGGTGAGAGCGATGGAAAAGGAACCTCCGATGCTGGAAATCCGGAGCCTGAGCGTTGCCCGCGACGGCAAGCCGATCCTTGACGATCTGTCGCTGTCCTTGCGTGCCGGTGAACTGACGGCGCTGCTGGGCCCCAACGGTTGCGGCAAGACCACCCTGTTGCAGGCGCTGGCGGGGATATTGCCCGCGCGCGGCAGGCTGCGCCTTGATGGTGTGGCCCTGCCCTGGGGGCGGGCGCAGCGGCAGTTGTTTTCCTATATGCCGCAGGATGGTGGCGCGGTTTCGGCGCTGAGCGTGATCGAGGTGGTGCTCTTGGGGCGGCTTTCGTCGCTGGGAATGCGGGTGCCGCGCCCGCTTCTGGATGAGGCCGCCGCGATGCTGGACAACTTTGGCCTGATACCGCTGGCCGCGCGCAGCCTTGGGGCGCTTAGCGGCGGGCAGCGCCAGATGGTGTTTCTGGCGCAGGCGCTGTTTGCCAAACCGAAGGTGTTGCTGCTGGACGAGCCGACCTCGGCGCTGGACCTGCGTCACCAGCTGATCGTGCTGGAGCATGTGCGCCGCCTCGCGCG
>JALSJL010000069.1 GCA_026989405.1 Marinosulfonomonas sp.
GCTCTTCCATGGTGACGCCCTTGAGCAGGTCGGCCAGATCGTAGTTGCCCGGCTTGTCCACCAGCCCGTCGATCTTGACCGACCAGGGATCGGTGGTCAGCCGGTGCGCGTTCTTGGCCGGGTCGGTCTTGCCGGTGCCGAACTCGTAGTAGTTGTTGTAGGTCGTGAGGTCTTCGAACGTGTTCGGCTTTTCATCGGTCGAGAACCGGCTGGGCACGGTCTTGATCCTGGTCCCGGCCAGGGCCGGGCCAGCGATGGCCATTGCTGCCGCTCCGGCGATCAACTGCCTTCGGTTCAGATAGTCCGCCTTCGGGGTGACATCCGACCACTTGAGATCATTTTTCCAAAGTCCAGCCATGTCGTGCTCCTGCATTTTCGGTTGGCGCATGACTAAACGGCGCGCCGCTCAAATCCAAACAAACACATCTCACAATCGTGTTGGTTTTTTGAAATGTTCTGGCCGGTTGCGCGACCGGTTGCGGCGATTGACTTGGCTTCCCGGCTGGGCTTCTTTGGCCGGCAACAAACCAACCGGAGCCACGGCATGAAAAAAACCGCAATTGTCACCGGGGCCGCACGCGGCATCGGGCTGGCCACCACGCGTCTGTTTCTTGACGAAGGGTGGCAGGTCGCGATGATCGACCGCGACAGTGAAGAACTGGCGCGCGCCGCAAGGCCGCTGGAAAACGTCCTGCCGGTGGATTGCGACGTGTCGCGGCCGGATCAGGTCGCGGGTGCGGTTCCCCGGGTGCTCAAGGCCTTTGGTTCTGTCGACGCGCTGGTCAACAACGCCGGCGTCGCCGAGTTCGGCCCGATCGAAGAGACCGATTTCGGCCAGTGGCGCCGGGTCATGGAAACCAACCTCGATGGCGTTTTCCTGTGCAGCCAGGCCGCGACCCCGGCGCTGAAGGCCAGCCGCGGCGCCATCGTCAACATCGCCTCGATCTCGGGGCTGCGGGCCTCGACCCTGCGCGTGGCCTATGGCACCTCCAAGGCCGCCGTGCGGCAGCTGACGCAGCAACAGGCGGTGGAACTGGGTGAACATGGCATCCGTGCCAATTGCGTGGCCCCGGGGCCGGTGCGCACGAAACTGGCAATGGCGGTGCATACGCCGGAAATCATCGCCGCCTATCACGACGCCCTGCCGCTGAACCGCTATGGGTCCGAGCGCGAGATCGCCGAGGTGATCGTTTTCCTGTGTTCGGACAAGGCGAGCTATGTGACCGGGCAAACCATTGCCGTGGACGGCGGGTTCGAAGCAGCCGGGGTTGGCCTGCCGGCCTTGCGCGATTGAACGGCGCGCCCTGACGGGCGCATTTTTATGGTGGGCTCACCCCTGACGGGGCGAGCGTGCGCTCCGCGCGGGGATATTTACGCAAAGAAGAAGGAAGCGTCGCGCTCAGATCGGGGCCTTGGTGAAATAGAAGGCGGCGCGGTTTGCCTTCATGTAGTCTTCAAGGGGGGTAAGCGGGTCGGTGTTGACGAAGCGAGCGTCCAGATCGGCAAAGCGCGGGCTGAGCTGAAGCAGCATTTTCTGGCGTTCGGTGCGGTTGGCCGGCGGATAGCCCCCGGCGCGCAAGGCGGCCGCCGAAAGGATTTCGGCGCATTCACTGGCGCCGATCTCGCGCAGCCCCTGCATGGCGTCTTCCCACAGGATGCCCGATGAGTTGAAGAAGAACTGGTAGTGGCCGCCTTCGTAGGTCTCGCTTGCATAGACCAGCACCGCATGGGCAAACCGTTGTTCGCGTGTGAACATTTCCAGTGACTGGCGATAGCTTTTTCCGCCTTCGCCGGTGTTCACGCGCAGGGCGATCGGCTCGACAGTGTCCCAGAGCGTATCGATGCGCCGGGGCTGGTCCTTCGGGAAAAGCTGAATGACATTGTCATTTCGCGTGCCCCGCGGGATGGTCTGAATGTTGGCAGCTGCGTTTCTCATGTTGTCCCTCAAATTCCATTCTCAGAATCGCGACAATGCTCGCGTTTCGGAAACAGTATTGGTGGACAGGGGCGGAATTTGGACGATCCAATGACAAAAAGGGCCCCGCCTTCGCAGGCGGGGCCACATTTTTGACAAGCAAGGCCTGACTTATTCGGCGGCTTCGGCCTCTTCCGTATCGGCTTCACCCTTGACCACCTTGATCACCAGATCCAGCGCATCCGCCGTCACGACAACTGTGTCACCGTCCGATACTTCACCGGCCAGCAGCATCTCGGCCAGCGGATCCTGAAGCTCTTTCTGGATCACCCGCTTGAGCGGACGTGCGCCATAAACCGGGTCATAGCCCTTGTCGCCAAGCCACACACGGGCTGCATCATCAAGCTCGAGCGTGATGTTGCGCCGGGCCAGGCGTTCCGCCAGATAGCGAACCTGGATATCGACGATCCCGCTCATGTGCTCACGCGTCAGCCGGTCAAAGATGATGATCTCATCCAGACGGTTCAGGAATTCGGGCCTGAAGTGGCTCTTGACCGCCTCCATCACCTCGCGCTTGGCCTCGGTCATGTCGGCGCCTTCCGGCAAGGTCGACAGCGACTGCGAGCCAAGGTTCGACGTCAGGATGATCAGCGTCTGCTTGAAATCCACGGTGCGGCCCTGACCGTCGGTCAGAACGCCATCATCGAGGACCTGAAGCAGCACGTTGAACACGTCCGGGTGCGCCTTTTCGACCTCATCGAACAGGATCACCTGATACGGACGCCGACGCACGGCTTCGGTCAGAACGCCGCCTTCGTCATAGCCGACATATCCCGGCGGTGCACCGATCAGACGGGCGACCGAGTGTTTCTCCATGAACTCGGACATGTCGATGCGAACCATCGCGTGCTCGTCGTCAAAGAGATATTCGGCGACCGCCTTGGTCAGTTCGGTCTTGCCGACGCCGGTTGGCCCAAGGAACAGGAACGAGCCCAGCGGCCGGTTCTCGTCATTGAGGCCCGCACGCGCGCGCCGGACCGCAGCCGCTACGGCGCGAACCGCCGATTCCTGACCAATCACGCGCTTGCCAAGCTCTTCTTCCATGCGCAGCAGCTTGTCACGCTCGCCTTCCAGCATCTTGCTGGTCGGAATACCCGTCCAGCGCTCGACCACTTCGGCGATTTCTTCCGGGCCGACAGCTTCCTTCACCAGTTCGGTGTTGGTCTCCTCGGTCTCGGCCTCGGCCAGCTTGCGCTCAAGCTCGGGGATCACCGAATAGGCCAGTTCCCCTGCCCGAGCCAGATCGCCTTCGCGTTTGGCCTGCTCAAGTTCGGCACGGGCCTGGTCAAGCTGTTCCTTCAGCTCACGCGCCTGGTTCAGCTTTTCGCGCTCGGCCAGCCATTTGGCTGTCATCTCGGCCGACTTCTGCTGCAACTCGGCCAGCTCTTTTTCAAGCTTTTCGAGCCGTTGCTTCGAGGCCTTGTCCTTTTCCTTTTTCAGCGCTTCATGCTCGATCTGAAGCTGAAGGATCTGACGATCAATCTGGTCCAGCTCTTCCGGCTTGCTGTCGATTTCCATGCGCAGACGGGCCGCCGCCTCATCGACCAGGTCAATCGCCTTGTCGGGCAGGAACCGGTCGGTGATGTAACGATGCGAAAGCGTTGCCGCCGCGACAAGCGCGCTGTCGGAAATCAGAACGCCGTGATGCAGCTCATACTTTTCCTTGATGCCGCGCAGGATGGAAATCGTGTCTTCCACGCTTGGCTCTTCCACCATCACCGGCTGGAACCGGCGGGCAAGGGCGGCGTCCTTTTCCACATACTTGCGGTATTCCTCAAGCGTCGTGGCACCCACGCAGTGCAACTCACCACGAGCCAGCGCCGGTTTGAGCAGGTTGGACGCATCCATAGCGCCATCGCTCTTGCCTGCACCCACCAGCGTGTGCATCTCGTCGATGAACAGAATGATTTCGCCCTCGGCGGACTTGACCTCGTTCAGGACCGACTTCAGCCGTTCTTCGAATTCGCCACGGTACTTGGCGCCGGCAATCAGCGCGCCCATGTCGAGCGCCATCAGCTTCTTGTCACGCAGGTTTTCCGGCACATCGCCATTGACGATGCGCAGCGCGAGACCCTCGACGATGGCGGTTTTACCCACACCGGGTTCCCCGATCAGCACCGGGTTGTTCTTGGTGCGCCGGCTGAGCACCTGCATGGTGCGCCGGATTTCTTCGTCGCGCCCGATGATCGGGTCGATCTTGCCCTCGGCCGCAGACTCCGTCAGGTCGATCGCGTATTTCTTCAGCGCTTCGAAGGTGTCTTCGGCGCTGGCGCTGTCGGCAGTCCGACCCTTGCGAACGTCATTGATCGCGGCGTTCAGATTCTGCGCCGTCACCGCACCGGCTTCCAGGGCCTTCTTGGCATTCGAATTCACGACCGCCAGCGCCGTCAGAATGCGTTCGACGGTCACAAAACTGTCGCCCGCCTTCTTGGCAATCTTTGCGGCTTCGTCCAGCACCTTGGCCAGTTGCGAATCCATATAAACCTGACCGGCATCGCCCGTCACTTTCGGGATCTTGGCAAGATAGTCTTCCAGCGCTTCGCGCACCCGCTCAGGCGACCCGCCTGCCCGCGAGATGAGGTTGCTTGCCAGCCCCTCTTCATCATCCATAAGTGCTTTGAGCAAATGCTCGGGCGCGAGTTTCTGATGGTCCTCGCGCATCGCAATCGTTTGGGCTGCCTGGATAAAACCCCTCGACCGCTCCGTGAACTTCTCCATGTCCATCGGTATTCTCCTTTCAAAAAGCGCTCGCTAAATCCGGTGCCCGTCATCGGCACACCAACAGGTGCGAGCCTTGAACCTCAGATGGGAATTCCACGCGGGAACCGCAAGACTTCTCACCGCAAAAAAAGCCCGTTTTCGGTCGGGTCGGAACATGTGGTAGGCTCGGAACGCAAATGGAGCATAGAGCATGATCACTCTGGATCAAATCAGGAAACGGGTGCCGCGCGGCTTTTTGTTCCACGGCCAGGTTCAACATGCCATGCTCTTGGTCTTGCTGGCCGCCGGGGCAACTGCGCTGTTGCGCGATCCCGGCACCGAGCTTTGGGGGCTATCCGCCATGGCGTGGGCGCGCCTGACGATTGCCGTTGCGATCGTGCATCAGGTCATCGTGGCGCTGGTCTGGCGGCTGCAACTGGTCTTCGGGGTGATGACCCGGCTTTTCGGCGACAAGGCCCTGCGCGTCTGGGGCGCGGTTTTCCTGCCATTCCTGTTTGGCCGCCCATTGCTGTTGCTGATGGCCGGCATCGCTGATGCCAACAGTCTTGGCGGCAGCCGCGAACTGCACCTGCTGGCGGGGGCCTTCCTCGTCATTGTCGCCGGTTGGGGTGCCCATTCCGTGATCAGGTATTTCACCGTCCCGCGCGCATTGGGGGGCGACCATTTTCATGACAAATACCTGAACATGCCGCTAGTCAGGCAAGGGGCGTTCAAATACTCTTCCAACGCGATGTACGGCATCGTGTTTCTCGGCA
>JALSJL010000070.1 GCA_026989405.1 Marinosulfonomonas sp.
GTCCAGCAACGGGGTCGTCTTGTCGGTCGGCGTGACCCAGGCGCGGCCGAATTCGGCGGTGCCCTGGCCGCGTTCCACCGTGCCGCCGAGCATCTGCATCATCACCTGCTGGCCATAGCAGATGCCCAGGATCGGCACGCCGAGCGTGAACACCCCGGCCGGCGGGCGGGGAGAGCCGTCTTGGATCACGCTTGCCGGGCCGCCGGACAGGATCACGGCTTTCGGCGAAAACGCTTCAAGGAACTCATCGGTGACCTTCTGATAAGGGTGAATTTCGCAATAGACGTTCAGCTCGCGCAGGCGGCGCGCGATCAGTTGCGTCACCTGGCTGCCGAAGTCGATGATCAGAAGGCGGTCATGGGTAAAATCGGTCATGGGCGCTGATTACGCAGCCGCCCCGACAAGTGCAAGGTCCGGCATCGGTTCGGCCGATGATTTCCTGCCGGGCGAAAAAATGCTAGAACAGGACCCATAGATCCAAAACAACATTTCAGGAGGACTTCATGCACAGTTTTCAGCATTCAGTCGCGCGGGTGGCTGTGTGGAACCTGGCGGGCTACGGTGGCATCGGGCCCGAGCGGCTGGCCAACCAGGTAGAAGGCCTGGCCCTGCTTGACGCCGAGCTTGTGACCCTGGTCGAGGTCAACCCGCCGCAATACCTTGACCAGCTTTGTGCCGGGTTGGCGCAGAAGGGGGTGAACTACGATTGCACGATCCTGCCGCAGGCCGGCGGGCTGCACATCGGCTTTTTGCACAAGCCGGGGGTCGAGGTGACCAACCCGCGCTTCATCCCCGGTTCGAACGGAACCTATGCCAATGGCCGGCTGGCGATTGAAGCCGATGTGCGAATCGGCAATTTCCGGGCGATCCTGATCGGTGTTCACCTGAAGTCCGGCCGTGGCCGCTCGCAGCAAAAAACCCGCGACAGCCAATGCAAGGTCATCGGCGAGCGCATCCGGCAGATTCGCGAAACCAGCGGCCTGAAGCGGCGCGCCATCCTGCTGATGGGGGATTTCAACATGGTGCCGGGGCAGGATGTCAGCAATTTCCACCATCTTGGCGGTGATGACCTGATGGACTTCGTGTCATGCTGGGATCTTCAGGACAGGTTTTCGCATATTCTCGACAAGGGCCGGGCCAACCTGCTGGATGGGTTCGCCGTGTCGCGGACCTATTCCACCGAATATGTCCGTGGCAGTCTGCGGCTGTTTCCGATGCACTGGACGATGGACATGGGCCGCGAGCACTACAAGGACGAAGTGTCGGACCACCTGCCGTTTGTCGCGAGCTTCCGGATCCATTGATCGGGAAAAGCCAAATGTCGTTTTCAGTTCGGAATGGCCGGAAATCGCAGACGGTCGGGCCGGTTGTGTTGGTATTCCCGACCCAAGAGAGACAAACGTGACGGGAATCGAAAACCATGACCGCAGAACGCACAAGACGCCGGGCGCGCGGCGGTGGCGGCGCCGCACGGCGGGCAGAGCGCACCGCCGTGCGCTTCGAGGCCGCGCATTTCATTGAACGCAACATTCCGAATTTCGAGATACTGAACGCCGAAGGGCTGGAGATCATCGAGGCCAACGCCGAGACCGTTCTGGAAGAAATCGGTGTGAACTTTGTCGACAACCCGGCGGCGCTGGAGCGCTGGCGCGAGGCCGGGGCCGACGTGCGGGGCGAACGTGTCCACATCCCGCGCGGACTGGCGCGCCGCCTGTGCGAAACCGCGCCCGCGACCATCACCCAGCACGCCCGCAACCCGGAACGCAACGTGGAAATCGGCGGTCGAAACCTGGTTCTGGCGCCGGTCTATGGCCCGCCGTTCGTGCGCGATGCCGAAGGCGGGCGGCGCTATGCGATGATGGAGGACTTTCGCAATTTCGTGAAGCTCGCCTATGTTTCGAAATGGGTCCACCATTCGGGCGGGACGGTGTGCGAGCCGACCGACGTGCCGGTGAACAAGCGCCACCTGGACATGCTGCTGGCGCATATGACGCTGAGCGACAAGCCCTACATGGGCTCGGTGACCGAGCCCGAGCGCGCAGCGGATTCGGTCGAGATGTCGAAGTTGCTTTTCGGGGCGGATTTCGTTGACAGCCATACGGTGATGACCTCGCTGATCAACATCAACTCGCCACTGACCTTCGACAGCACGATGATGGGGTCGCTCGAGGTTTATGCGGCCGCCGGGCAGGCCTGTATCGTGTCACCCTTCATCGTTGGCGGCGCCATGGCGCCTGTCAGTGTGGCCGGCACGCTGACCCAGGTTCTGGCCGAGGTGCTGGCCGGGGTCGCCTATGCCCAGCTTGTGCGCCCCGGTGCCCCGGTGATCTTCGGGGCCTTCGTCACCTCGATCGACATGAATTCCGGCGCCCCGACCTTTGGCACGCCCGAAGCGGCCCAAATCACTTATGGTGCCGGGCAACTGGCACGTCGCCTCGGGTTGCCCTATCGGTCCGGCGGCGCATTCACCGGCTCCAAGCTGCCGGATGCCCAGGCCGGATATGAAACCGCAAACTCGCTGAATACGGCACTCTTGTCGGGCGTGAACTTCATGCTGCATTCATGTGGCTGGCTCGAAGGCGGTCTGGTGTCGTCCTACGAAAAATTCGTGATGGATGCAGATCAGCTGGGTGTTCTGCACCAGTTGGCCCGCGGTGTCGACCTGAGCGAGAACGGGCAGGCCATGGGTGCCATTGCCGAGGTCGGGCCGGGTGGGCACTATCTTGGCTGCGCCCATACTCAGGCCAACTTCAAGGATGCCTTCTGGCGCTCGGAAGTGTTCGACTACAAGCCGTTCGAAACCTGGGAGGACGAAGGCGCGCGCGACAGTCAGGCCCTGGCCAGCGCGCGCGTCAGGAAGCTGCTGGACGAATACCAGAAGCCTGCGATCGACACGGCGATTGAAGACGCGCTTGAAGACTATGTCGCCCGG
Organism: Marinosulfonomonas sp.; assembly: GCA_026989405.1. Taxonomy (GTDB): domain Bacteria; phylum Pseudomonadota; class Alphaproteobacteria; order Rhodobacterales; family Rhodobacteraceae; genus JAJRUE01. The sequence continues at coordinate 2,933 of JALSJL010000070.1, forward strand.
CGCAAGGCGTCGATGCCGGATGCTTTCGGCTGATTGCGGGCCCGGCTCAGGCCTTGTCGGCAGCCGCAGGCAGCAGGCTGACTTCGGCCATCAGTGCAATCATCACATCGACATGCCGGCTTGCGCTATAGCTTGCTTCGCCGGCAAGCCGGGTTTCTTCAAGGTCCGCCTCAGTTGCCATGAGGCGCGCGACAGCGGTGCGCGGCGAGGGCATGCTGGATGTCCGCATGATCCGTTTCAGGTCGCGTTCGCGCACATAATCGGCAAGCCCGAACCGGGCTGCACGCACAAGAAGGCGCGGGCGGTGGAGGTTTGTCAGAGCTTTGGAATAGTTGGTCATTGTCATGTTCCCCTGGACTTGTTCGGGGGCACTGTGACGCAACCATAGAGGGTGTTGCGCAAATTGGCACAACTGCGCGCGCAGGATCGACGGGATATTTACCAAATTGAAATGATACTCTGTTCAGGAGCGGGCCGTTAACAGTCCGGTAAGAAATGCAACCGTAGGTTGTTGCCATTAATTTGACTTAATTGCGATCGTTTCCCGGTTGGTAGGGGCTGTCCAGGCCCGGGTGTCGCGAGTTGAACAGGACGGAAACACATGAACCAAATTCCCGATGTGCCAACGAAAGGCACCCGGATGCCAAACTGGATACCACCGGCCGCGCGCCACTATATCCACCACACCGAACAGGGGCTATCCATCCGCCAACTGGCCAAACAGGCCGGCTGCCATGCATCGACCGTGATGCGCCAGGTGCGACAGGTCGAACAGCGTCGCGATGACCCGCTGATTGATGAAGCCCTGACCGGGATCGGTGCGCTTGTCAGCCCGCCTTCACGTCACCAAACTTTCGAATCCAAGGGGAAATCTCGGATGACAAACCAATCGCATGAACAGTTTGCGGTGCCTGCGCCAGACCAGAAGACCATTGATTGCGAGGGTCGCCGCATCCTGCGCCGCCTCTGCGAGCCGGGGGCCTGTCTGGCTGTGGCGCGCGATATGGAAAAGGCCGTGGTCGTGCGTGAAACCAAGTCCGGCGGCACCGTGCGGACGGCGGTGGTCGATCGCCCGATTGCCCAGGCCATGGCGCTGAAAGACTGGATCACATGCGCCGAGCCGGGCCGCATCATGCGCTATCACATCACGTCGACAGGCCGGGCCGCGCTCAAGCGGTTGCTGGCCGAGGACGAGGCGACGCGCGCGGGTTTTGCCGAATGTCCTGCCCGATTCGGCGAGCAGCACGGCGACTACGGCCTGCGCGACGTGCCCGATCCGCGCTCGGGCAGCAAGCGCCGTGTCCGGTTCAACTACTCTGAAAGCCCGGTGGCGGCCATGGCCCGGCGCAAGGACAAGTCAGGCAAGCCCTTCCTGTCCAGCGATCTGGTGGCCGCTGCCGAGCGGCTGCGCGAGGACTTTGAACTGGCCCAGATGGGGCCGCGCATTGCCCAGGACTGGGACCGTTTTCTGAGCGGGGGCGACCGCAACGCCTTTTCGCACAATGCAGGCCCCGGCGATGGCCCGTCGGCCGCGCGTGATCGGGTCAACGGGGCGTTGCGTGATCTTGGCCCCGGGCTTGGCGATGTGGCCCTGCGGGTGTGCTGTTTTCTGGAAGGGCTCGAAGCTGCCGAAAAGCGCATGGGCTGGGCCGCGCGTTCGGGCAAGGTGGTCTTGCGGATCGCATTGCAACGTCTGAAACAGCACTATGACGCGCAGGGGGCATCGCAACTGATCGGCTGACTGCCCGACGGGCGCGCAAAGTTCCTGCGCGCCCGTTTCGCAAGCAGCCCCACCCAGCGGGTCAGTCTTCGGCCCGCGTCAGCCCCATGGCAAAGACAAGCCCGGCAAGCCCGCCGCCTGCCAGCGGCGCGACGATGAATACCCAAAGGTCGCTCAGCGCCTTTCCTCCGGCCCATGCGGCGGGCCCGATCGAGCGGGCAGGGTTGACCGACACACCGGTGACGTTGATCCCCACCATGTGAATGGCCGCCAGCGTCAGGCCGATGGCCAGGCCGGCCATCATCGCCGGGGCGCCGCTTTGGGTGGCGCCGAGGATCACGGTCACGAAGATGAATGTCATGACAACCTCGAAAACCAGGGCAGCACCCAGCGAATACTCTCCAAGGTATCCCGCGCCATAGCCGTTCTGCCCCAGTCCGTTTTCGGCCAGCGAATAGTCGGCCTTGCCCGAAGCGATCAGCAGCAGAAGACCGGCGGCGGCAATTGCGCCCGCGATCTGGGCGATCGAATAGGAAACAAACTCGCCAAGGCTCATGCGTCCGGCGGCGACCATGCCAAGCGATACGGCCGGATTCAGATGCGCCCCGGATATCGCGCCGATCGAATAGGCCGCTGCCACGATCGACAATCCGAAGGCAAACGATATTCCGAGCATACCGATTTCCCCGCCCATCAGAACTGCCGAGCCGCAGCCAAACAGGACCAGAATCAAGGTGCCGATGAACTCGGCGGTCATTTTCTTTCCCATGTTGCACGTTGCGCGCGTCTTGGCGC
>JALSJL010000071.1 GCA_026989405.1 Marinosulfonomonas sp.
TCTTCGGCCTTCCTGGCCGCTTCCTCGGCGGCTGCGGCTTCTTCGGCGGCCTTGGCCGCGGCCGCTTCTTCAGCGGCCCTGGCGTCCTGCGCCGCCTGTTCCATCGCAGCCTTTTGCTGTCCGTTATAGTAAACGTAACCGCCAACCGCGAGCACGGCGATCAGCAGAGTGACCAACATGTTCTTGCTCATTGGATATCCCTTGTCTTGCATGGAAGTGCATTTCGCATGGGCGGCATATGCCAGATACACCGCCGAAAGGAAAGCGCCAGCCGTTGCCGATTGGCAGTTTGCCGCCTTTCCCAGGCCGTTCCGGGACCAGTCGGCAATACCGCCGTTTGCCCAATTGCATTTGCCGGCAAACTATCCGGTTGAAAGACGCGCAAATGCGGCCTAGTTTTCGCGCGCAATTCTACTGCAACCACACAAGGAATAACGCCATAGCCCGCAGACCACACAACGCCCCGCCTCAGCGCGACACAGGCCCGAGGGTGAATGACCGCATTCGCGCCGACGAAATCCGCCTCATTGGGGCCGAGGGTGAAAATGTCGGGGTCGTCACCCCGGAACGCGCACGTGAACTGGCGGCGGACGTCGGCCTGGATCTGGTCGAAATTTCGCCGAATGCCAACCCGCCGGTTTGCAAGATCATGGATTTCGGCAAGTTCAAATACGAAACCCAGAAACGCGAAAGCGAAGCCCGCAAGAAGCAGAAGACGATCGAGGTCAAGGAAGTCAAATTCCGGCCCAACACCGACACGCACGACTACGAGGTCAAGATGCGCAATGTCTTCAAGTTTCTCGGCAACGGCGACAAGGTCAAGGTCACCCTGCGGTTCAGGGGCCGCGAAATGGCGCATCTCGAACTGGGGCGGGCGCTGCTCGAGCGGGTCGCCAAGGATGTCGAAGGCGTTGGCAAGATCGACTCGATGCCCAAAATGGAAGGGCGGCAGATGATCATGATGATATCACCTGTCAAACAGACCTGACCTCGAAGCGAACAGAACCTGAAAAACCTTTGAACCCCGGTGCTTGTCCGGGGTTTTTCATGTCCTCCGAGCTTGATCCGACACGATTTCAGGCGGCGTTTTCCAGAGCCTGCGCCGCCAGCCCCCGGATGCGTTCGACCATGGCGCGCAGCCCGTTCGAGCGTTGCGCCGACAGGTGTTCATCCAGCCCGAGCCGGCCCATTTCGGCCGGCGCGTCCACCGCCAGAACCTCCTGCACGCTCAGCCCCGAGTAAAGCGCATGCAATATGGCGATGATCCCGCGCACGATCATTGCATCGCTGTCGCCCCGGAACGAAAATTGCGCGTCCGGCCCCTCGCCCGAAATTTCCGGCAGAATCCAGACCTGGCTGGCACAGCCGTCAACCTTGGTTGCAGGCACCCGAAAGGCCTCTTCCAGTTCGGGCATCGCCTTTCCCATGTCGATGACATGGCGATAGCGATCTTCCCAATCGTCAAGAAACTCGAAGGTTTCCACAATTTCCTCAAATGCGTCGCTGGCCATTTTCCCTCCTCCGGGTCACGCCATTCACCTAGTGCGCGGCCTGCCAAACGTCCAGCCCACTGCAGACAATTTGCCGCGCTGACGCAGCGCCGAAGGGCAGCATTTGCGGGCCACAGCCCCGTCCCGAACGCCCGGGCGGCGCATCAGCCCGGACTTGCCGTCTGCCCGGAATCGGCAATGTCAATCACATCAACCCGCTTGCCGCGCACCGCCAGGCCGACCTGGCCCTCGCAAAGTCGCACAGCGTCGGTGCCGAACACTTCGGCGCGCCACCCCTTCAGCGGGCGCACGTCGCGCTGGCCCGCCGCGATCCGGTCAAGCTCGGCCGACGAGGCAATCAGCTTGGCGGCCACGCCCGAATTTTCCGACTTGGCCTTCAGCAGAACCCGCAGCAGGTCGGCAAGCGCCGGGTTGACCTGCAACATCTCGCGCGGCTCGCCGCCATCCGGGTAGTCCTGCGGAGCGCATTCAACGCCCGACTTCACCGCCGCCAGAATCCCTTCCGAAATCTCGCCGCGCCGCGCTTCGCGCTGCAACAGGCGCGAACGGCCAAGGTCTTTCATGTCACCCGGTCTGGTCGACGCAAGTTCGAGCAATGCGTCATCCTTGTAGACCCGCGAGCGCGGCACGTTGCGCGACTGGGCGTAGTGCTCGCGAAACCGCGCCAACTCGCGCACCACGGCCAGGAACTTGCCCGAACGCGTGCGCGTCTTGATCCGTTGCCAGGCATCTTCCGGGCGGCTGATGTAGGTTTCCGGGTCTTTCAGAACCTGCAATTCCTCTTCGACCCAGCCCGCGCGCCCGGTGTCCTCGATCTTTTTCTTGAGGAATTCGTAAATCACCCGCAGATGCGTGACATCGCCAAGGGCGTATTTCTTCTGCGCCTCGGTCAGCGGCCGGCGCGACCAGTCGGTAAACCGCGATGTCTTGTCAAGCGGCTGTCTTGCAATCTTTCGCACCAGCGTTTCATAGCCGGCCTGGTCGCCGAACCCGCAGACCATTGCCGCCACCTGCGTGTCAAACAATGGCTCGGGAATGACCCCGCCCTCGATATAGAAGATTTCCAGATCCTGCCGGGCTGCGTGAAACACCTTGACGACGTTCTTGTCCCTGAACAGGTCGTAAAGCGGATCCAGCGAAATCCCGTCGGCCAGCGGATCAACCAGAACCGCGCCCTCATCGCCCTCGCCGGGCATCGCAAGCTGGACCAGACACAGCCTGGAATAGAAAGTCCGTTCGCGCAGAAACTCTGTATCAACCGTGACATAGGGCTGCTTGCGCGCCTCAGCGCAAAAGGCAGAGAGCTCATCTGTGGTGGTGATGGTTTTCATGGGGCGCGGCTTTTCTTTTCGGGTCGGTTGGGGATGCGATTGTTTTTCACGGCTCTTTTGCCAGGTCAATGGGGCGATTTTCCGGCAACTGCCCGAGGAAGGCACGCAAGACCTGCGGATAAAGCCGATGCTCGGCGGCCAGAACCCGTGCGGCCAGCGTTTCGGGCGTGTCATCGGGCTCAACCGGCACGCGCGCCCGGGCCAGGACCGGCCCGCCATCCAGTTCGGCCGTCATCAGGTGCACCGAGCACCCGGCTTCGGTGTCGCCGGCTTCAAGCGCGCGGGCATGCGTGTTCAGCCCCTTGTATCTGGGCAGCAATGACGGGTGGATGTTCAGAATGCGCCCCTGCCAGCGGGCGATGAATTCGGGGGTCAGGATGCGCATGAACCCGGCGGTGCAGACCACCTGCGCGCCGGCGTTTTCCAGGGCGGCGTTCAGAGCCGCTTCGAACGCATGCCGGTCTCGACCAAAGGGCCGGTGGTCGACCACTGCCACCGGAACGCCAAGCGCCCGGGCTTTTGCCAGCCCGCCGGCGTCGGGCACGTTCGACACCACCAGCACGGGTTCGCCCGGATGATCCGGCCCCATCGAGCGCACCAGCGCCTCCATGTTCGAGCCGCCGCCCGATATCAGGATCGCGACCCGTGTCTTCAAAGAAGCGCCCCGCGGTAGCGCACGCCCTCGCCGGCACCGACCCGCCCGATGACGACCACGTTTTCGCCAGAGGCGCGCAACGCGCCGGCGATGCGTTCGGCCTGTTGCGCATCGACCACCAGCACCATGCCGATCCCGGCGTTGAAGGTCTTGAGCAGTTCGCCCTGCGCCAGCCCGCCGGTTTCGGCCAGCCACCGAAACACCGGCGGCAAGGCCCAGCTGTTCAAGTCGATTTCCGCGCCCAGCCCTTCGGGCAGAACCCTTGGCAGGTTCTCGGTCAGGCCGCCGCCTGTGACATGGGCCAGCCCGTGCATGCCGCCGGTGCCGATTGCCGCGAGAGCCGGCTTTACATACAGCCGCGTCGGCGTCAGCAGCGCCTCACCCAGACGGCCACCGCCAAACGGGCTTTCGCCATCCCAGCCCAGCCCGGACATCTCCACGATCCGGCGCACCAGGGAATAGCCGTTGGAATGCACCCCGTCAGAGGCCAGCCCCAGCAGCACGTCGCCTTCACCGACGCCCTCCGGCAGCGCGCGCCCGCGCTCCAGCGCGCCGACCGCAAAGCCTGCAAGGTCAAAGTCGCCGGCGCCATACATCCCCGGCATCTCGGCGGTTTCGCCCCCGATCAGCGCGCAGCCCGAGGCTTCGCAGCCGGCCGCGATGCCCTCGATGATGCGCGCGGCGCTGTCCACATCCAGCTTGCCGGTTGCGAAATAGTCGAGGAAAAACAGCGGCTCGGCCCCCTGGCACACCAGGTCATTGACGCACATGGCCACAAGGTCGATGCCGATCGTGTCCATGTTGCCGGTGTCGATCGCGATCCGCAGCTTGGTGCCCACCCCATCGGTCGCGGCCACCAGAACCGGGTCATCATAACCCGCGGCCTTCAGGTCAAACAGCGCCCCGAACCCGCCCAGACCGGCGATCACACCGGGGCGCGCGGTCCGCTTGGCGGCGGGCTTGATACGCTCGACAAGGGCGTTGCCGGCATCGATATCGACGCCCGCCTCGGCATAGCTCAGACCGTTTTTCGCATCACTCATCGCAGCCCCCGGCAATTTGGCCCCCGGTTAGACCACCTCCTGCGCAAAGTCCATGCCGGAATGCACCGCCGATCCCTGGCGCCGGCACATCCGGTATTCCGACGCTTGATTTCAAAACCGCGGGTCTCTACTATTTTCGGAATTGAAGCGAGGGAGAGAACGATGAAATCAACCATATTGCTGGCCGCATGCCTGTTCGCGGCCGGGTGCAGCCTGCCCGGCGACTGGTCCCATGCCGGGCTCGACTATGACATCGAAACCGGCACATTCAGCGGCATGCCCGAAACCACCCTGGCACAGACGCCCACCTCGGGCGCGGCCACGTTCACCGGCGAATACCGCAGCCTGTCCAGGGCCAACCCGTTCGGCAAGGGAGACGCAACGCTCCAGGTCGATTTCGACACCAGCAATGTCCAGCTCGACCTCGCCGGCACCGTGACCGGAAGCGCGACCGGCACACTGTATGGCCCCATTTTCTTCGGTAGCGGCGCCTTCAATTTCTCGGGCCGGTTCTACGGCGACACCGCGAGCGTTGCCGCCGGAAACTTCGACACGGCCGACACGACCGGCCAGTTCATCACGCAACGCTGAGCCGGCCGGTTTCGGCCGCCGGCAACCGCGCTTGACCCGCGCGCACAAGATGCTAGTGATCGCGTCACGGTCGGGCCTGTAGCTCAATTGGTTAGAGCAGAGCGCTCATAACGCTTTGGTTGGGGGTTCGAGTCCCTCCGGGCCTACCACCGACCGATGCGGCCGCCCCCGGCAGGGATGCCCGATCGCCGGGCCGATGCGCCCGCCGGCAAAAAGGCGGGGTATCCCCCGCCTTCGCGTTGTCATCCGGCCCTGGCCCTATTCCGCGTAGAACGCACCCGCAAGCCCGGTCCCGGCAAAGGCCCCG
>JALSJL010000072.1 GCA_026989405.1 Marinosulfonomonas sp.
GAATACCGAACTCATCCGCCTGCAACAGGCTGTCGAAAAACTGCGCGTATCGGTTGATGACATGCTGTCGCTGGCCGATACGGGCGACAAGGATCAGCGCGAGGTTCTGGAAGCCTACCGCATGTTCGCGCGTTCTGCCGGCTGGCTGCGGCGGATGGAAGAAGACATCGCGCGGGGGTTGTCGGCCGAAGCGGCGGTTGAAAAGGAACAATCGCTGGCGCGTTCACGCATGACCCATGCCGACCCTTACCTGCGCGAGCGTCTGCACGACCTTGACGACCTGTCAAACCGCCTGTTGCGCATTCTGACAGGGCAAGGCCGCGATACGGGTGCCGAAATGCCGGGCGATCCGGTGCTGGTTGCGCGCAATATCGGCCCTGGAGAATTGCTGGAATACGGGCGCAAGCTGAAGGGCATCGTGCTGGAAGAAGGCTCGGTCGGCAGTCACGCGGCGATCGTGGCCCGCGCCCTGGCGATCCCGCTGCTGATCCATGCCAAGCGCGTTACGACCGAAGCCTTGAACGGCGACCACATCCTGCTCGATGGCGAACAGGGCATCGTGCACCTGCGCCCCGAAGAAAACGTCGCCTCGGCCTTTCGCGACAAGATCGCCATGGCCGCCAAGGCGCAGGAGCGCTACGCCGTGCTGCGCGACAAGCCTGCCATCGACAAATCAGGTCGGCATGTGGAGCTGCACATGAACGCGGGCCTGATGGCCGACTTGCCATCCCTGAAGAATTCCGGCGCCGAGGGCGTTGGCCTGTTTCGCACCGAATTGCAGTTTCTCGTGCGCACGACCGTGCCGCGCCGGGGCGACCTTGCCTCGCTTTATGCCCGCGTGATGGACGCCGCCGACGGCAAGCGCGTCGTGTTTCGCACGCTCGATATCGGGTCGGACAAGGTGCTGCCCTACATGAATGCGCAGGATGAGCCGAACCCGGCCATGGGCTGGCGCGCGATCCGGGTCGGGCTGGAAAAGAAGGGTGTCATGCGGATGCAGCTGCAGGCGCTGATCCGTGCGGCCAACGGGCGCCCGCTGGCAGTGATGTTCCCGTTCATCGCCCAATTCGAAGAATTCAAGGAAGCGCGCGCCCTTTTTTACAAGGTGCTTGATCACGAAGAACGCCTTGGCCACGCGCTGCCCGAGAAAATCGAAATTGGCGCGATGGTCGAAACGCCTTCCATGGCCTTTGCGCCGCGCCAGTTTTTCGAGATGACCGACTTCATCTCGATCGGCGGCAATGACCTGAAACAGTTCTTCTTTGCCGCCGACCGCGAAAACGAGCGGGTGCGCCGGCGCTACGATACGCTGAACGTGTCGTTCCTGTCGCTCGTGCATCGCATCGTCGAGCGCTGCGAGGCGGCGGGCACACCTCTGTCGTTTTGCGGCGAGGATGCCGGGCGGCCGATCGAGGCCATGTGCTTTGCCGCGCTCGGCATGAATTCCCTGTCGATGCGCCCGGCCTCGATCGGGCCGGTCAAGCACCTGATCCGGCGCGTCAACCTGAAGGACGTGCGCGAGGTCATTTCCGAGGCGTGCGATACCGGCGCGCAATCGGTGCGCCCGGCGGTCATGGATTACCTGCGCAACCGGGACTGATCGGCTTTGACCGGGCCGGCGATGCCATCCCACGCCCCCTCTTCCAGCGCCAGCCCCAGAACGCGTTCGGGGTTTGTCGGCGGCGGCATCTCCACATTGGGCAGTTTCGAAAACCCGAACCGCGCGTAATAGGGCGCATCCCCCACCAGCAGAACCCGGGTCCATCGCCCGGCGGCGCGGGCAAGGCTGTCCGAGATCATCATCGCCCCCAGCCCTTCACCCTGGCGCGTCGGATGCACGGCAATCGGTCCAAGCAGCAAGGCGCGCGCACCGCCTGCCTGCACCGGCCAATAGCGGATGGCCGCGGCCAGGACGCCATCGCCGTCGCGCGCCACAAGGCAAAGTTCGGCAACCGGCTCTGCCCCGTCGCGCAGCCTGTAGGACGAAAGCGCCTCGCGCCCCGGTGCGAAACACAGGTCAAACAAGGCTTCGACCTCCCACCAGTCTGCCGCCGTTTCGCGCGCCAGCGTGATCACCGCTGCCCCTTTCATTTCATATTTTTGACTGGAAAGGCTGCTAACACGCGGCTAGTTGGGGGGCAACGACAAGGAAACCGCCATGTTTTACCAACCGGTCGCGGGCCATGGCCTGCCGCATAATCCATTTGCCGCCATCGTGACGCCGCGTCCGATCGGATGGATTTCGACCCGCGGAAAAGACGGGCATGAAAACCTTGCGCCCTACTCCTTCTTCAATGCCGTTGCCTATGATCCGCCCCAGGTCATGTTTGCCTCGACCGCAGACAAGCACGACCGCCACTTCGGCAAGGACACGGTTGCCAACATCGACGAAACCGGCGTTTTCTGCGTGAACATCGTCGAATATGCCATGCGTGACGCGATGAACGCCACGTCGGGAAGCTTCGGCGCAAGCGAAGACGAGTTCGATCTCGCCGGACTTGAGCGCGTGGAATGTGAGACCATTGCCTGTTCGCGCGTTGCGGCCGCCCCGGCGGCGCTTGAATGCAAGCTCACCCGGATTCTCGAACTGAAAGGCGAAGCAAACTACGCCGTTTTCGGCGAAGTGACCGGCATCTACCTGCGCGACGACTGCCTGGTTGACGGATGTTTCGACGTGACCCGCTTCAAGCCGTTGGCGCGGCTCGGATACCGCGACTATGCGGTTGTCGAGGAACTGTTCAGCCTGGCGCGGCCGGGCGATCGCAAATAGCGCCCTGCCGGCTTGCGATGACCCCCGACCTTCGCGGGCGTCGGGCCGGCTGGCCCTTGCTGTCCCGGATCAGGAATGCCCGCCTGACATGGCCCCGGTCCGGACCGAATAGTCGACCGCGATCTCATAGTCCGGGTCATCGTCGCTGTCGATAATCAGCTGTCCCGCCCGGCTGAGAAGCTGATGACAGTCGTGGCTCAGGTGCCTGAGTTGAATGGTTTTTCCCAGTTCCTGATATTTGGCTGCGATGCCATCAATGGCGTTCAGCGCGGATTGGTCGGCAACCCGGCTGTCGGCAAAATCAAGGATCACCACATCCGGGTCTTCCTTCGGGGTGAACAGCTCGTTGAAGCCCTCGACCGATCCGAAAAACAGCGGCCCCTGGATCTTGTAGACCTTGGCGCCATCGTCGCTTGTGTAGGTCAGCGCATGAATGCGCCTTGCGTTCTGCCAGGCATAGGCAAGGGCAGACACGATCACGCCCACGACCACCGCCGTTGCAAGATCGCTGAGCACGGTCACAACCGTCACCAGGATGATCACGAACGCATCCGTCATCGGCACCCGCCGCAGCACCGTCAGCGAATTCCAGGCGAAGGTTCCGATCACCACCATGAACATCACGCCAACCAGCGCGGCCAGCGGGATCTGTTCGATAAAGGATGAGCCGAACAGGATGAAGGCCAGCAGAAACAACGCCGCCGACACACCCGAAAGCCGCGTCCGCCCACCGGATTTCACGTTGATCATCGACTGGCCGATCATCGCGCAACCACCCATGCCGCCGAATACCCCGGTGACAGTATTGGCGACCCCCTGGGCCACGCATTCCTGGCTGGCGCCGCCCCGCTTGCCGGTGATCTCGCCGACCAGATTGAGCGTCAGGAGGCTTTCGATCAGACCGATGGCTGCAAGAATCAATGCATATGGAAAGATGATCCTGAATGTCTCCAGGTTCAACGGAACGCTCGGCAGATGGAACTCGGGCAGGCCGCCCTTGATCGAGGCCAGATCGCCAACCCGTGGCACGTCCAACCCCAGCACCAGAACGACGCCGACAATCAACGCGATGGCGGCCAGCGGCGCCGGGATCGCCCTGGTCAGTTTTGGCGTCAGCCAGATGATCACCATCGTCAACGCCACAAGCCCCAGCATCATCACCAGTGGCCGGCCGGTCAGCCATTCACCGCCGGTAAAGCCATGGCCTGCCGCCTGCGCGCTGCCAGGCACCTGGAACTGCGTGAGCTGGGCCAGAAAGATCACGATGGCCAGCCCGTTGACAAAACCCAGCATGACCGGGTGCGGCACCAGGCGAATGAACTTGCCCCACCGGAATATACCGGCGATGATCTGAAGGATCCCCATCAGAACAACGGTTGCGAACAGGTATTCGACCCCGTGTTCTGCCACCAGCGAGACCATGACGACGGCCAGTGCACCGGTTGCACCCGAGATCATGCCGGGCCGGCCACCGATCAGGGCCGTGATGAGCCCAACGATAAAGGCAGCATAGAGGCCGACCAGGGGGTGAACCCCGGCAACAAAAGCAAATGCGACGGCTTCCGGCACCAGGGCCAGCGACACGGTCAGACCGGCAAGGATTTCGGTCTTAATCCGCGCCGGGCCAAGGCCGTCGCCGCGCAGGTTTATCTCGGGAACGGAAAGGCGCCCCGCAAAGGACGCCAGAATCGATTTCGGCACGTGATTTCCCGTCAGTTGAACAAGTTGTAAAGGCTCGGTTGGCACGCTCATACCAGCCTTAGCTCCGGGGTGGTAGTGCGACATTTGCAGATGCCCCCGGCGCGAGGCGCGATGGCCCTGGACTTCAGCCCTTTCGCCGGCCCAAGGCAAGGTTTAATACGCTTGGTGCGCGCCCGTTAACGGGACCGAACCCGCGGGCCAATCCGAAAGGCGAGCGATGCCAGAGCAAACCGTCCATCCCGGGCTGAGCGTCACGCTGAGGACGCTGCTGTTGGGGGCATGCGGTGCGCTGATCGGATACTGGGTGTCGCTGCCCCTGTTCCTTCTGACCGGCCCGGCCATACTGATTTCGTCGCTTTCGCTGACCCGCATGCGCTTTGCAATCCACCCGCTGATCTGGAACGCGGCGCTCTTGGTCATCGGCCTGCGGATCGGCGCAGGAATTACCAACGAAGCAACCGCGGCCTTTCTGCGCTGGCCTCTGGCTTTCGTTGCTCTGGCCGGCCTGCTTGGCGCGATCATGTTCACGTCGCGCTGGACCCTTGAACGGGTCTTCGGGTTTTCTCGCATTGGCGCAACACTTGCGGCCACCCCCGGTCACCTGAGCATGGTCCTGGGCCTGGGGGCCGAGCTGAAGTCCGACCTGGCCCGGATTTCGGTTGTGCAGGCCGTCCGGATACTGGCACTTACCCTGCTGGTGCCATTTGCCGCCGGCCTGTCGGGACTTGATCTGGGGATCGGCGTCGGCGCGGCGCAAGGCGTCATGCCGGTTCGGGAATTGCTGTGGCTCGCCGGTTTCGGGCTGGTGCTCGGGTTGACCATGCGACGGCTGCGTATTCCCGCACCCATGCTGATCGGCGGCATGATCGTTTCAACCTCTGCCCATGTTGGCGGTCTGTCGACCGGTGCGCTTTCGCCATGGATCGCAATGCCGGGTTTCATCGTTGTCGGCA
>JALSJL010000073.1 GCA_026989405.1 Marinosulfonomonas sp.
GGCGGTCAGGTTCCCCATCCAGGCTCCGGTGATCCCTAGGCTGAACAGGATCAGCGGAACGATGCAGCAGGTCGAGGCGGCGATTGCGCTGGTCACGGCCCCCAGTGTCGCCAGACGCAGGGAGCCCGGCCTGGTCTTGTCGGCTGTTGCCGGTCTGGTCGATAGGTCGGTCATGGTTATCCAGTGGATTCGGGTTCTCTCGGGCTGTATACGATCTGTAGCAACTACAGATACAAGGGAATTTCGACGATGGCGGGCATCACGAAAACGCGAGGCTATTCGATCGGTCAGATTGCCGCGGCAACCGGCGCAAATATCGAGACCATCCGCTACTACGAACGCATTGGCCTGATGCTGAAACCCGATCGCACCCCTGGCGGAAACCGGCAATATGATGAGACCGGCCTGAAACGGCTGTTTTTCATTCGCAGATCGCGTGATCTCGGGTTTTCGATCGACGAAATCCGCGCCTTGCTCGGCATGGTCGAAAGCGAAGAAACCTCCTGTGCGGTGGTGCATGAAAGGACAGTTGCCCATCTCCGAGCGGTTCAGAACAAGATTGCCGCCCTGAAAAAGCTGGAAAAAACGCTGGCGGACATGGCCTCACACTGCAGCCGGGGCGATGTGCCCGACTGTCCGATCATCGAAGCCTTGTATGAGGGGGGCTGAACCCGAAATGCGTCTTGACACCTGCCGGGCATTCGATGATAAGCCGCAGTCTCTGCCCGGGCGTGCCCGTGCGCAGGTCATGTCAACAGACGTCCCGGAACGGGGCGCGCTGTTCGAGGCGGCCACAACGGGCCACAAATACCGGCGATGCCGGAGCCGAAGAACGCGGAAAACGAAGGAATAGCCCATGTTTGCGGTCCTCAAGACCGGTGGCAAGCAATACAAGGTCCAGAGCGGCGATGTGCTGCGTGTGGAAAAACTTGCAGCTGACGCCGGCGAAAAGGTTCAATTCAACGAAATCCTGATGATCGGCACCACGGTCGGCACACCTGTTGTGCCCGGTGCAGGTGTTCAGGCCGAAGTCCTTGACCAGATCAAGGGCAAGAAGGTCATCCATTTCGTCAAGCGCCGGCGCAAGCACGGCTCGCAACGCAAGAAGGGACACCGCCAGCAACTGACGGTGATCCGGATCACCGACATTCTGGAAAAGGGCGCCGACAAGTCGGGTGTGAAGCCGGCCATCGGTGCCGGGTCGGTCTCTTCTGCCGCTGTTTCTGCCGCCAAGCCGGCCAAAAAGGCCGAGGCGCCGAAAGCCGAGAAACCCAAACCGGCCAAAAAGCCGGCCGCGAAAAAGCCCGCGGCCAAGACGGCAACAGCCGCGGACGATCTGAAAAAGCTCTCGGGTGTCGGTCCGGCGCTGGAAAAGAAGCTGAACGAGAACGGCGTGACGACATTCGCCCAGATCGCGCAATGGAAAAAGGCCGACATCGAGGCCATGGACGAAAAACTGTCGTTCAAGGGTCGGATCGAGCGTGAAGGCTGGGTCGAACAGGCCAGGAAACTGGCCGCTGAGAAGGAGTAGTCGAACATGGCACACAAGAAAGCAGGCGGCTCATCCCGCAACGGGCGCGACAGCGCCGGACGCCGCCTTGGCGTCAAGCTGTTCGGTGGCGAGCGCGCCATCCCGGGCAATATCATCGTGCGCCAGCGCGGCACCAAATGGTGGCCGGGCGAAGGCGTCGGCATGGGCAAGGATCATACGATCTTTGCGACCGTCGAAGGCGCCGTGACCTTTCACAAGGGGCTCAAGGGCCGCACCTTCATTTCGGTCCGCCCCGCCACGGAGGCCGCCGAGTAGCCGAAGACAGCATTAATCAGGAATTAATGGGGATCGGCGAAACCAGCCGATCCCCATTTTCTTTGGAGGCAGCATTGCAATGGCCGAGCTTGGCGCACGGACACCGGATCGCATCCGCTCGATGGCGACCGTCCCGGACAGGGCGGGGCCGGTAGGCCTGTTTTCGGTGCGGTGGTCCGGCCTGGCAAAGATCAAATCAACGTGTGGACAGCGCGCGGGAGCTTGCCTGCACGTGGGGCCTGGCCGGGGGCTGGCTGTCGTCACCGGGCTGGGTCTTGGCCGTTGGTTTGCAGCCCATGTGCCGGGAATTCCGGCCAATCAGGGGCCGCATTCCCGGATTGTCGCGAGTCTCACGACAGTCATGCGCGTGGATGCCACGATCTTGCAACATGCTGCTAGAGTGACCATGTCGCTGATGGCCCGTGCAACTGCACATTCGGCCGCAACGGCAAGGCGGGGGAAGACGTTGGCCAGCCCTGAGGAAGGATGGCCCGCGAAACGCGTTTTGATCAGGTCAGTTGTCGGCTTTGCGCCGGTGCGGGCTGGCCTGAATGTCTTTCTTGGAGGGAAAGCATGATCATCGATCAGATCACGAACCAGCCGGTAATTGACGCCGATCGTTTCATCCTGCGTCCGCTGCGCAAGTCTGACGCCGGTTTGCTGGAAATGTACATGGGTGACGAACGCGTTGCCCGGGCGACCGGCACGATCCCGCATCCCCTGCCACCCGGCGCGACCGAAGCCTTCATCAACCGTTCGCTCAAGACCGAGCGCACCGAGGATATCTGGGTCATGGATGGCGCGATGTCCGGGCTTGCCGAGGTTCTTGGCGTGGTCTGGTTGCGCCCGATGGAACGGGATCAGTCCGAGATCAATTTCTGGGTGGCCCCGGCTTTCTGGAATTCGGGGATCGCCTCGGAGGCCGTGCGCGCAATGGTGGCTGCCAACCCCCACAACGCGCGCACGATGTTTGCCGAAGTGTTTCAGGACAATGCCGCATCGGCGCGGGTCGTGACGAACGCGGGCTTTGAATATCTTGGCGACGCCGAGGCGTTTTCCCTGGCGCGCGGTGTCACGGTGCCGACCTGGACCTATGTAAAGCGCCTGCAGGCAGGCAAGGGCTGAAGACTTCGCGCTGTTGCCGCGGCATCAGAAAAGCGTGTGTGTCGTTCTAGAACGGGATCTCGTCATCCAGATCGCCGCCACCGGCTGGCCCGCCGCCAAAGTCGCCGCCACCCGAGCCGCCACCCGAGCCGCCAGCTTGCGGGTCGCTTCCGTAATCGCCGCCGCCACCGCCGCCACCAGAGCGGCCGTCCAGCATGACCAGCGTGCTGCCAAATCCCTGAAGCACCACTTCGGTCGAATAGCGGTCATTTCCGGACTGATCCTGCCACTTGCGCGTTTGCAACTGGCCTTCGACATAAATCTTGGACCCCTTGCGCAGATACTGCTCGGCGACGCGCACCAGCCCTTCACTGAAGATCGCAATCGAATGCCATTCGGTTTTCTCGCGCCGTTCGCCGCTGTTGCGGTCCTTCCAGGTTTCGGTGGTCGCCAGACGCAGATTGCACACCTTGCCGCCATTCTGGAACGTGCGCACCTCGGGGTCGCGCCCCAGGTTGCCAATCAGGATGACCTTGTTTACCGAACCCGCCATGATGCGAAACTCCCGTCGATTCTGGTTGAAATTTGTCGGAACTTACAACAGCCGATCCCGGTTAAACATGCCTTTATGCCGGTTCAGGCTGGCGTATCGCAGTTTTTTTGCGGTATAAGGTCTGTCGGGATCAAGGGGGCGCCATGATAAGGGCCGTTGTGACATTCGCGACCGTCATCACGCTTGCCGCACCGGGTGTGCAGGCGGGCGAGGTCTCGCTGTCAAGCAAGTCACGCATCGCGCTGACGCCGGAACAGCTGCGGCTGTTGAATGAGCGCTCGCGCGCCGACGATGCCCCGGAAATCAGTTTCAACGCTCCGCGGGTTCTTATCCCGGGAACGCCGGATGGCGACGGCGATGGCTCTTTCGCCCCGCCGGACAGCCCCTATCTTGCGGCGGCGCGCCAGGCCGCGCAGCGCCACCGCGTCCCAGAAGCTCTTTTTCTGCGGCTCATTCGACAGGAAAGTGGCTGGAACCCGCGGGCCCTGTCGCCCAAGGGGGCCATCGGTCTGGCGCAACTGATGCCGGGCACGGCGCGGCTGTTGCGGGTTGATGCGCATGACCCGGGCGAAAACCTGAAAGGCGGCGCGCGCTATCTTCGCATGATGTATGACGAATTCGGATCATGGCGGCTTGCGCTTGCGGCCTATAACGCCGGGCCCGAGGCGGTGCGTCGCTACAACGGCGTGCCGCCCTATTCCGAAACCCGCAATTATGTCCAGGTGATCCTTGCGCTGCGGTAACGCGAAAATCACGTAACTGTCAGTAATTATTCCCACAAAACTGTCAGGGGACTTGTTTTGCCCGAAAGGCACGGCGGCCCTATCAACCCTTTCATCGGTTATTCGACCGACAATGTTAGGAGAGACAGCGATGAAGAAACTGACCCTTGGCGCGGCGATTTTCGCCCTGACCGCCGGACTCGCGAATGCCGGCACATACACCGTCACCGTCACCAACAACCTGAAAGAAGAGCTGTTGGCGCCGATCCTGATCACGAATGCGGCCAACGACAGCGAGATTTTTGCCGGAAATTATGTGACCCCGGAAGCCGAAGAGCAGATCCTGTCCGGCGATCCGGCCAGGCTGGCGGCGCGCATTGGCCCGGACGCGATGGTTGGTCATGGCACTGACGGCCCTCCGGGCGTGCTGCTGGCGCCGGGAAAATCGGTGAGCTTCGAGATCGAAACCGGCGCGACATCGGTGCGCGTGATCGCGATGATTGCGCCCACCATGGTTCCCGACAACTATGTGACCAATGTGGTGGACCTGTCCGGCGGCAAGACGGTCGAGGCCGGGCTGCAGCGCTACGACATCGGGCATGACGAAAAGACCATGATGATCGACGCCGGCGGCATGATGGCCGAGGGCGACAGCATGGCCATGCACGAGCCGGTGGCAACCATCATTTTCGAAAAGAAGATGTGATCGCGCCGGTCTCGGGACAATCGAGGGGCGCCTTCGGGCGCCCTTTTTCATGCGCGCGCTGATCGCGCCTGGCGCCACCAGGCGACAATCACCAGCCCGCCCCAGATCATGACGACGGTTGACGTGACCACGGCCACCAGCCCGGCTGTGGCCGGCGTGGCAACGCTCAGGTTGAAAACCACATGCCACAACGCGGCAGCCAGAACGCTGCGACCGGTGGCGAAATAGACATGGGCCATCACGAAACTGCCCAACAGCAGGCTGATCAGCCAGCCGGCCAGCATTGGCCCGACCATGTCCGCCATCGACTGGTTCACCCAGAACAGCGGAATATGCCAGACAGCCCAGATCAGCCCAACCCGGAAGGCAGCCCCAAGACGCCCGTGCCGCTGCACCAGATGCTCCAGCAGCCATCCCCGCCAGCCGAGTTCTTCGCCGAAACCGTTCAGGATGATGATCAGGGCCAGGGCCGGCACGGCGCTCAGGGTGGCCGGAA
>JALSJL010000074.1 GCA_026989405.1 Marinosulfonomonas sp.
GTCTCCGGCGATTTCGCCTGCTTCACGCGGCCGGAGATGAAAGTGGAGCGCGTCTCCTACGATGTCATCACCCCCTCGGCCGCCCGCGCCATTTTCGACGCCATTCTCTGGAAACCGGCCATTCGCTGGCAGGTGACCCGCATCGAGGTGCTCAGCCCCATTCGCTGGATCAACCTGCGGCGCAACGAGGTGGGCAGCGTGATTTCCGAGCGCAATGTCAAAACCGCCATGAATCGGGGTACGGGAAACCTGGCGCTCTATGTCGAGGATGACCGCCAGCAACGGGCCGGTCTGTTTCTGCGTGACGTGCGTTACCGCCTCCATGCCCGTTTCGACTTGCTTGACAAAATGGAAAACCCGGCCAAGTATTCGGAAATGTTCGAACGCCGCGCCCGCAAGGGGCAGTGCTTCAACCAGCCCTATCTCGGCTGCCGCGAGTTCTCCTGCGATTTTCGTCTGGCCGGTGAACCAACGCCGCCGCCCATCGCCGAGAGCCGCGAACTGGGCTGGATGCTCTACGACCTGGACTACCGCAACGCCGCCTCGCCCGAGCCGCGATTTTTTCTGGCGCGGATGGAAAACGGCGTCATCGACATACCGGCCTGGGACAGCGAGGAGGTGCGCGGATGATCTTGCAGGCGCTTTATGAGTATTACCAGCGCACGATGGATGATCCCGAATCCGGCGTGCCGCCGTTCGGCTTCGAATGGAAGGAGATTCCCTTCATTATCGAAATTGATTCGAACGGTAAGCTGATCCAGATCGAGGACACCCGAGAAGGGTCAGGCCAGAAAAAACAGGCCCGTGCCTACCTGGTGCCGCAAGCGGTGAAAAAAACTTCCGGCATCGCCACCAATCTGTTGTGGGACAATGCCGAATATGTGCTGGGCATTCCGCGCAAGGCCAAGCCGGGGCAGAAAAAGCCCGATCCGGCACGGGTGATGCAGCAGCAGGAGGCGTTTGTCGAAAAGATTGCCAGCCTGCCCGATGACGCAATAGCCGATCCCGGCATCACCGCACTACTGACTTTTTTCGAACATCTCGATTGCAAGGCGCTGATCCGCCAGCCGGTCTGGAAGGAACTGCGCGCCAATCCCAACCTCTCCTTCCGGCTGGCGGGCGACAGCGAATTGGTATGCCAGCGCCCGCAGGTCAAGGCCGCCATCGAGCGGTTGGCTGAGGAAAATGCCGATGCCAGCGACAAGGGTATTTGCCTGATCACGGGGGAAGAACGCGGCATCAGCCGTTTGCATCCCGCCATCAAGGGGGTGTGGGGCGCGCAGACTTCCGGGGCCAATATCATTTCCTTCAATCTCGATGCTTTTCGCTCTTGGGGGAAAGAACAGGGCGGCAATGCGCCGGTGGGCGAACGCCCGGCTTTTGCCTATACGACAGCTCTGAATTTTCTGCTGCGCAAGGACTCCCCCCAGCGTCTGCAAGTGGGTGATACCTCCACCGTTTTCTGGGCCGAGCGCAAAACCGACATGGAAACTGGAGTGGTGGATATTTTTGGCGAGCCGCCCAAGGACGACCCCGAACGCAACACTGAAAAGGTCGCCGCCTTGTACAAATCGATCCACCATGGCCGCTATGTGGGTGATGACGCCGACGACCGTTTCTATGTGCTGGGTCTGGCGCCCAATGCCGCGCGTATTGCGGTGCGCTTCTGGCAGATCACCACCGTGGGCGAACTGGCTCGGCGCATCGTGCAGCATTTCGAGGATATTCGCATCACCCACAGCGACAAGCAGCTTGAGTATTTGCCGCTGTTCCGGTTGCTGGTCTCCACCGCCACCCATGGCAAGGCGGACAACATTCCGCCGAATCTTGCCGGCGATACCCTGCGCGCCATTCTCGAAGGTCTGCCTTATCCACGCACCCTGCTGGCGGCGGCGGTGCAGCGCTGCCGCGCCGAGCGCGAAATCACCTATCCCCGTGCGGCGCTGATCAAGGGCTGCATCAATCGCTCAACCCGTTATTCGAACCCTGACCTGAAGGAGGAACTGAAAGTGTCATTGGACTCCGACAATCTCAACCCTGGCTACCGGCTGGGACGGCTGTTCGCCGTGCTGGAAAAAATCCAGGAAGAAGCCAACCCCGGTATCAACGCCACCATTCGTGACCGTTATTACGGCTCGGCATCGAGTACGCCCGTGGCGGTTTATCCAACGCTGATCAAACTCTCGAAACACCATTTGAGCAAGCTGGACAACCGGGGGCGGGAAGTCAACTTCGAGCGCCTGCTGGGCGAAATCATCGCCGGCCTCAACGATTTTCCGCCGCATCTTTCACTGGAGCATCAAGGGCGCTTCGCCATTGGCTACTACCACCAGCGTCAGGACTTTTTCAAGAAACGCGATACCGAATCTGAAACTGCAATCCAGGGAGAAGAACAATGAGCCTCGCAAACCGCTACGATTTTGTCCTGCTGTTCGATGTGAAAGATGGCAACCCCAATGGTGATCCCGATGCGGGCAATCTGCCGCGCGTCGATGCCGAAACCGGTCTGGGGCTGGTCACCGATGTGAGCCTCAAGCGCAAGGTGCGCAACTATGTCGGGCTGGTCAAGGAAGAGCAGCCACCCTTTGAGATCTATGTGAAGGAAAAGGCTATCCTCAACCAGCAACATGAGCGGGCCTACAAAGCCATCGGCGCAGAAGACTTGCTCGAAGGCAAGGGCAAGAAACGCATCGGCGGCGACAAGGTGAGCGAAGCCCGCCAGTGGATGTGCCAGAACTTCTTCGATGTGCGCACCTTCGGCGCGGTCATGTCTACTGGTGTTAACTGCGGTCAGGTTCGCGGCCCGGTGCAGCTCACCTTCGCCCGCTCCATCGACCCGATTGTCGCCCAGGAGCATTCCATCACCCGCATGGCCGTGGCCACCGAAGCCGAAGCGGAAAAACAGGATGGCGACAACCGGACTATGGGCCGCAAGCATACCGTGCCTTATGGTCTCTACCGCGCCCACGGTTTCATCTCCGCCCCGCTGGCCTGCCAGACCGGTTTTTCCGAAGACGACTTGGAGTTGCTTTGGGAGTCGCTCGTCAATATGTTCGAACATGACCGTTCCGCGGCGCGGGGCGAGATGGCCACACGCGGTTTGTATGTATTCAAACACGCCAGCAAGCTGGGCAATGCCCATGCGCACGAGCTTTTCGACAGAATAACAGTGAGTAAAAAAGCGGATGTCGATGTGCCGAGAAGATTTACAGACTATGTTGTTAAGGTTGATGGAGAAGATCTGCCAGAAAATGTGACCCTGCGCAACATTTTGGATTGACGGGTGGCGAGAGAGCCTATCGCTATTTCTGCCTTGCAGCATTATGCCTATTGCCCAAGGCAGTTCGCCTTGATCCACGTTGAGCAGGTGTGGGAAGAAAACCGCATGACTGCTGAGGGTAGACTGCTACACCAGCGCGTCGACAGCGGCGAGTCAGAAACGCGACAAAACATTCGAACAGAACGTGGTGTTTTGCTGTGCTCACAACAGTATTGTCTGACAGGAAAAATGGACCTGCTTGAAATAGAGCAGGACAGTGTTGAGCGTTACATACCCGTAGAGTACAAAAAAGGTAAGAAAAAGCTGGCTGACTGGGATCGAATACAGCTTTGCGCGCAGGCCTTATGCCTTGAAGAAATGCGTGAAATCAGCATTGAGCAAGGAGCAATATGGTATTGGCAGGAAAGGCGCCGCGAAGTCGTAATATTTGATCAGGTGCTGCGTGACAAGACCCTGGCCACAATAGAAGAAGCGCACAAAGTGATCGAATCAGGGGTAACACCGAAGCCGGTCAGCGACAGGACTCGTTGCCGTGGCTGCTCCCTTGCGGCTTTGTGTCAGCCCAAAACCTTTCGCCAGGACAGATCAGCGCAATACATCAAAACAATCTTTGAGCAATGAAAAAGCTGCTTAATACCCTGTACATTACCCGTCAGGAGAGTTATCTGCACAAGGAGCGCGAAACCATAGTCGTGAAGCTGGGTAGCGAAAAGCTGGCACAATTTCCGGTACACACAATTGGCAACATACTTTGTTTTGGCCAGATCTCGGTTTCACCATTTTTGATGGGTCACTGTGCAGAAAACGGCATCGGCATCACATTTTACACAGAGTATGGTCGGTTTCTTGCGCGTGTCCATGGCAGGCAAACAGGTAATGTATTGTTGCGCCGTACACAATACCGTTGGGCGGATCAGCAAATAAAATCCACGGCGATCGCACGTCTGACAGTCGCAGCGAAGATCGCTAACAGCCGTTCTGTACTGATGCGTGAACTGCGCAATCACGGTGAAAACGACAGGCTTTCAGACGCGGTGGCGAAACTCGCAATCAGCCTTCGTCGGGCACAACACGCAACATCGGTTGAAGAATCTATGGGTATCGAAGGCGATGCTGCAGGAATCTATTTCAGCGTGTTTGATGAGCTGGTGAGGCAGGAGGGGTTCGTGTTCAACGGGCGTAATCGGCGTCCGCCAGTTGATCCAGTCAATGCTTTGTTATCATTTGCTTATACCTTGGTGACAAGTGAATGTGTATCAGCATTACAAGGCGTTGGATTGGATCCCTATGTTGGCTATCTGCATAAAGACAGGCCTGGGAGGGCAAGCCTTGCACTCGATCTACTGGAAGAGTTTCGGGCACCGTGGGCGGATCGATTTGTGCTCACACTGATTAATCGCAAACAAATCAAGCAAAAAGACTTTATCACTGAGGCCAGTGGTGCCGTCAGACTGAATGACAAGGCGCGTAAACTTGTACTGACGGCTTGGCAGGAACGCAAGAAAAATGAAATCAACCACCCCTATCTACAGGAAAATCTGTCAATAGGCTTGTTGCCGCACTGCCAGGCCATGTTGCTGGCCCGGCACATGCGAGGAGATGTCGAATGCTACCCGCCATTCGTAATGAAATGAGATGCTTGTGCTGATTACATACGACGTTAACGTAGTGTCAGAAGGTGGGCAGAGGAGATTGCGCAGGTTGTCAAAAGCCTGCCTCGATTATGGCATGCGTGTGCAAAATTCCGTGTTCGAGTGCGAAGTGACGCCGGCACAGTTCACTGTGCTTAGAAATGCCTTGGTTGAGATTATCGACCCGGAAAAAGATAGCTTGCGATTTTACTTTCTAGGGAAAAAAGGTAACCAGAAAATTGAGCACATTGGTGCAAAGATGACGCCGAACCCGCTACATGACACATTGATTATATAGACGCTAACATCCTGTTCACATAATAAAGCAGTAATGTTAGCGTATACTAACCCTCTGTTCTTTTTAATCCTTTGGTGGGGTTGATCAGCAAACTCTCATTGAGTAGTGTTTGCTTGTTGATTAGCGGAGACAGATCGTTTGCTCTTTTAAAATCAGCTTATTACACTTTATGC
>JALSJL010000075.1 GCA_026989405.1 Marinosulfonomonas sp.
TTGCGCGCCTCAAGCTGGGCTTTTTGCGCCTCGAAGGCCTTGATGTTGTCTTCGGATGCGCGCAGCGCCTTGCGCTTGGGCAGAAGATAGTTGCGGGCGAACCCGTCCTTGACGTTCACCACGTCGCCCATCTGGCCGAGCTTGGCGACGCGTTCCAGCAGGATAACTTGCATGTGCTTTCTCCTTACTTGACGACGTAGGGAAGCAGGGCAAGGAAGCGGGCGCGTTTGATGGCGCGGGCAAGCTCACGTTGCTTCTTGGCCGAGACGGCGGTGATGCGCGAGGGCACGATCTTGCCGCGCTCGGAAATGTAACGCTGCAACAGACGGGTGTCCTTGTAGTCGATCGCAGGTGCGTTGTCGCCCGAGAAGGGGCAGACTTTGCGGCGGCGGAAAAATGGTTTGGCTGCCATGGTTTAGCTCCTCTTCTTCAGGTTAGTGGCGGCGCGGGCCGCGGTCGCGCTCTTCGCGCTTTTGCATCTGGATCGACGGGCCTTCCTTGTGCTCGTCGACCTTGATGGTCAGAACGCGCATCACGTCTTCGTGCAGACGCATCAGGCGTTCCATTTCCTGCACGGCGGGCGCCGGGGCATCGGAGCGCATGAAGGCATAGTGGCCCTTGCGGTTCTTGTTGATCTTGTAGGCCATGGTTTTCAGGCCCCAGTATTCGTGGTCGACCAGCTTGCCGCCGTTGTCGGCAAGGACGGTTCCGAAATGTTCGATAAGGCCTTCGGCCTGGGCGCCGGAAAGATCCTGGCGCGCAATCATCACATGCTCATACAGCGGCATGCTTTCTCCAATCATGTCGAGCGCACTTCAAAGGGCGGGGCCGAACCCTTCCGCGACCCGCCCACGAGAGGCTGCGCTGGTTCCGTTGGTGAGCGGAAGGGAAGCGGCGTTATACACCCGTCGGGGCGCATTGCAAGGGGGCGTTTGGCCATCGCGTTTGACCATTGAGAAACGCGCGCATGGGCCGTAAACCCAAGGTCAACGCCAGGCAAGGCAATCAGGAAGGGAAAAGAACATGAGCCGCGCATTCGTATTTCCGGGCCAGGGCGCCCAGACCATTGGCATGGGCCGGGATCTGGCCGAGGCCTGTCCGGCTGCGCGGGCGGTCTTTGACGAGGTGGACGAAGCCCTGGGCGAAAAGCTGTCGGCGCTGATCTGGGAGGGCGAGCAGGACGCGCTGACGCTGACGGAAAACGCCCAGCCGGCGCTGATGGCCACGTCGCTGGCCGCCATCCGGGCGCTGGAGGCGGACGGGTTTTCGGTGAGCGATGCGGCTTTCGTGGCGGGGCATTCTCTGGGCGAGTATTCCGCGCTGGCGGCCGCGGGGGCGATCAGCGTGGCGGACACCGCGCGCTTGTTGCGCACCCGCGGGCGCGCCATGCAGGAGGCCGTTCCGGTCGGCGTGGGCGCGATGGCGGCCATTCTGGGGCTGGACTTCGACGCGGTGGCGAAAGTGGCCGCCGAGGCCGCGCAGGGGCAGGTGTGCCAGGCCGCCAATGACAACGATCCGGGGCAGGTCGTCGTGTCGGGCCACAAGGAAGCTGTCGAGCGCGCCATCGAACTGGCAAAGGAAGCCGGCGCGCGCCGGGCCGTGCTGTTGCCGGTCAGCGCTCCGTTTCACTGCGCGCTGATGGAGCCGGCGGCCAGGGTGATGGAACAGGCGCTTGCCGGCGTCGAGATCAAGGCGCCGGTCGTGCCGCTGGTGGCCAACGTGCGCGCCGAGGCGGTGCGTGACCCGGACGAGATACGCGCGTTGCTTGTGGCGCAGGTCACCGGGTCGGTGCGCTGGCGCGAAAGCGTTCTCTGGATGGCCGCACAGGGCGTGGACGAGATCTGGGAAGTCGGCGCCGGCAAGGCGCTGTGCGGCATGATCCGCCGGATCGACCGGGCAATCGCCTGCAAGGCCGTCGGGGGTCCGGCGGATATATCGGGTCTGATCGGGTAACGGCGCCGCCAGGCGGCGCACTGCCTGGACGAAACCGCGCGGCCCAAGTGATTTTCTTTCACCGATACGGTTGCTGTCCGGCCCCATGGACCACGAAAAGACCCGCCGGAACCAGTTCCGGCGGGTCGACATGATCTGGTGGCCTTGGAAACCTGGCTTGCGAGTGAAGCCTAGATTGCCGATTTGCGGCGCAAGATTCCGAATGCGCCGAGACCGGCCAGCAAGAGCGGAAGCCCTGCCGGGAGCGGAACAACCGATGGTCCGCCGCCGGTGTTGTCCACGATGCTTTGAACCTTGGCGCCAATTGCGGCCTCATAGGCTGCAAACCCGTTCACGGGGATCACAAAGCCTGTCGTTGTTGCGTCCGGAATGGCGCTGAGGTCGGTGACCAGAACCGGAGTTCCGGGAAATGCGATGCTCAGCATGGCATTTTGCAAAGATGTGCTGACGGTTCCGCGTCCAATCGCCTCAAAACTCAGGCCGTCAACACCGGCGGCATGGGCCGCCAGGGCCGCCGTCTGGGTTGCTGCCTGTGAATTCGGCCGCCCATCCGTGCTGATATTGAACAGGGTGGTGTCTCCCAGCCCGACGCCCACGAATGCCGCCGTCATTGCCGCGATCACGCTTGCAGTGCCGGTGCCGCCGCCCGTGTAGGTGGTGTTTTGCACGGCTGTCTTGATTGCCGCAATATTGGCCGCCGTCACAACGGTCGGCGGGACAACCTGCACCGGCGAACTGGCATAGGAATAGACGGCAATTCGGTAGTCATTCACACCGCTTGTGGGAATAAGGTCCAAGGCCGCCGCGAGACCGTTCCGGGTCGTTGCAAAATTGGTGGCGCCGACACTTCCCGACGCATCCAGCGCAAATCCCAGATCGACCGTTGCCGCATTGGCAGCGCTGCCGAGAATCATCCCGACTGCAACAACCGTACCGGACAAGATTTTTCCTAGTTTCATTTTACCCCTCCGTTCCAAATTTTTCTCGGTTCAAATCATTAACCATCTTCAGGGTAACGAAACTGCGGAGAATTCCAACAGAGTTTTTCAGTTTCGAGCGGGGTCGCTGACGGACCGATATCAGGGAGATTTGGAATGTCTGTTTATAAAGCATGGGGACTCAAGGGTTTTTGTAAAATGATGTGCCATGGTGCGCGCGCGTGCTGGGTTGGTCCGAACGACCGCGTATGGACTCACGATTTTTTCGCGTAGGACATCAATTCTCAATTCTCCTCGGATTCCGTTGCCAGATTGGAAACAAATCTCGACAGAGCCTGGCACTCAGCGAATCTTCATGGTTGGGGCTCGGAAAATTCTACTTGCCCGATTCTATCGTGATCAGCAGTTCTTGTTCGGCGACCCAGACAGCGAGAGCGGACGTGACTTCCGAGCGGCTCAGCCCGTCATGGTTTTCGGGGGCAGCTGCCGGCATCTTGTCCTTTTCATCCCAGATCCAGGCCCCGCACGGCAGCCTGTCGGCGCAGGCCAATTCACCAGCCTTTTGCCAGTCTGACTGATCCAGCCCCGGGGGGCACAGGATGATGGAAATAATGTTGTTGGCATCCTCGACGCTGCAGGAATTTTCTGCATCACTGCTTTGGGTCCCGGCTCCGCTGGCGCCAGTTTCCTGAGCACTTGCCGGGCCGGGCTGGGCAAGCGGAAAAGCCAGAAACAGGTGAAGAAAAAGCAGCCACGGTCTCATGAATTTTTGTCTCCAAACAGGTTTGTCCCGGGCGCAGGTTCCGCGGGTTCGAAATGCCGGTCGGCGCTTGTCGTCGCGAGCGCCGGGGCGTGTGGGCACCATTTTGCCCGCGGCACTGTCGCATGTCCATGACATTCCGGGAAGCTGATTTGCCCCGGCGTTCGGTTTTCAGCGTGCAGCCCGTGCAAAGGGTTTCAGGGGCTGCCCCTGATACACGCTCATACATACGGCCTAATTGCCCCAAACCATCAGTGCCACGATCAGTTTTTCCGGATCCCCCGAGAGGTAGATATCGGGGTTGGCGCGCAGTTCATCGAACAGGACCGGGCGGCTGGCCTGTGGCACGCGGGCGATGTCCATCGCGGCATAGGCAAGAACCGAATTGCCGGCTCTGACCTGCTGCACCATCTCGGGGTAGTTTTCGCGCACAAATGCCGACACCCGGTTGCGCCGGGCGTTGTAAAAGCTGTTCTCGACGCCGGTGCCGATGCCGCCAATTGGCAACAGCAGCGGGTTGCCAAGGTGGTTGGGCTGCGACGGGTCGCAGCCGGCAATTGCCAGAACAAGGCCGATTGACGTCAGGGTGCGGGTTTTCATGGTGCAAGTGTCCGCGATCGGGCGAAGCTTGCCAATGGGGCGTCGCCCGACATCGGCGGGATCGTGCCCGGAACCTTCTGGCGCGGGTCCCCGGGGGCTGGTATGGAACATGCCGAGTCATGAAGTCATGAGGCGAAAATGTTTGATCTGACAGGAAGAAATGCGCTGGTAACCGGGGCGTCCGGGGGAATTGGCGGGGCGATTGCCCGCGCGTTGCACGGGGCCGGGGCCTCGGTGGGGCTGTCGGGCACGCGCACCGAGCCGTTGGAGGCGCTGGCGAGTGAGTTGGGGGAGCGCGCGCATGTGTTGCCGTGTAACCTGTCGGACGCGGATGCGGTGAAGGCGCTGCCGGGGCAAGCGGCCGAGGCGATGGGCGCGGTCGATATTCTGGTGAACAACGCCGGGATCACGCGCGACAACCTGTTCATGCGGATGAGCGACGAGGACTGGGAAACCGTGCTGAACGTGAACCTGACCAGCACCATGCGGCTGTGCCGGGGCGTGATGCGGCCGATGATGAAGGCGCGCTGGGGGCGGATCGTGAATATCTCGTCGATCGTGGGCGCCACCGGCAATCCGGGGCAGGCGAATTATGCGGCCTCCAAGGCGGGGATGGTGGGGATGACGAAATCCATCGCCTACGAGGTGGCGAGCCGCGGCATCACCGCCAACTGCGTGGCACCGGGGTTCATCGCCACCGCGATGACCGACAAGCTGAGCGACGATCAGAAGGCGAAGATCAACGCGCAGATCCCGGCCGCGCGGATGGGCACGCCCGAGGAGATTGCCTCCGCGGTGCTTTACCTGGCCAGCGACGAGGCCGCATATGTGACGGGCGCGACGCTGCATGTGAATGGTGGCATGGCGATGATCTGAGGGCGCGCGGCTCTGCGCTTCCTTGCGGGCGCTTATCGCCATGGCGGTCAGCGAAAAGCCCTGTCAAGGGCGCTGAGCGGCGGCCTTGTTCCGGCACAAAGCGTTTGCCTCGGCCGTTCGATGTGCTATAGGCGGCGCAGATTTTCCGGGGGCATCGTCCTGAACCGGTGAACGCCCGCACTTGAAACGCGGGGCTTGAGCGGCCAAGTGGTCAAAGGCAAAGCAGGGCACTGGCCCAACTTAAATGTGAG
>JALSJL010000076.1 GCA_026989405.1 Marinosulfonomonas sp.
CATGTGGAATGTGCGTTGAAGTTCGGGCCCGGGTTGATTGCCGAGGATTTGCCGGAAGTCTTGCCGGAGGTGTTTCGTGATCTTGACGTTTGAGCGTGGGGCGGGGGCGGGAGCCTCCGGCGGGAGTATTTGGGGCAAGATGAAGCTGGGGGCGCTGGCCCTGGCGGTTCTGGTCGGGGTGACGGGGCCGGGGCAGGGGGCCGAATTGCTGTTTGCCTCGGGGTTCGAGGGCGAGGTGCGCCTGGCTCCGCAGGTCGATGATCTGGTGCCGATTGTCGGGCGTGACAGCGAGACCGGGTTTGCCTGGCCGATTGACGTATTGGGGGCGCGTGGGTCGGGGCTGCACCTGATCGCGGTGGACGGCGGGCGTGCCGCGGGGGCCGCGTTGCAACGCCTGCGCGGCCATGACGGCACGATGACGCGCGCGCTCTATTCCTACGAGAATTACGAGGCGCGCGACGACACGCAGCTGCCCTACGAGATACTCGATATCCGGCAGGGGCGGCGCGACCTTTACGTGCGGTTCTGGATCAGGCTGGATCGCGAGAGCCTGCATCAGAAAGACAAGTGGCGCACGTTTTTCGAATGGAAGACCAGGGGCAATGGGCGTGGGCGCGGGTTTCGGCTGATCTCGTTCATCTACACCGATGGGCAGGGGCGGCCCTATTGGCATTTCCAGGGCGACCGCGACCCGGAGCATCCGATCTGGGAGATCGACAATTTCGACATCCCGGTGCCCGAGGGGAAGTGGTTTTTGAACGAATTCTTCTGGCATTGGAGCGAGGGGCGCGACGGGCGCGCGCTCTGGCGGGTGAACGGGCGCACCGTTGGCGACCATCGCGGGCCGACCACGCGAAACGGCCAGGCGCTGGATTTCATCATGCTCGGGCAGATTTATGGCGATGCCAACCCCAAGCACCAGTGGGTCGACGACATCGAGATATGGGATGGCTGGCCGCCCGGCTGAGGTGGGGCGCAGAGGCGACGCGCGTCGCGGGCTGGCCTATTCGGCGGCGATGCTGGCGGCGGTGTTGGCGGCGGACAGCGGCGGTGTTGCGCTCATCACTTCCATGCCTTCGGCGTAGATCACCTGGGCGCTTTCCAGTTCCAGGTCGTAGACCAGCAACTCGCCCGGGTGTTCGCCCCAGGTGATGTGCTCGCCGTCCTGCAGGCGTGAGACGGGAACCGACGGGCTGTCGGCGCCGTAGAGCTTGTGGCTGCGCCAGTCGGCGAGGCGCACGGGCTGGTCGGGCGCCAGCAACATGTCGGCTGCCGGGCGGCCGGGGCCGAGCGCGCCGCGGCGCACCTCGATCGGGCAGTCCCGCAGCGGCCGGGCCGAAACATGGCGCAGGGTGCGCGGCCCGCCCGATGTCATGATGCGATCGCCCGCAGTCAGGTATTCGACCGGCAGCGCGCCTTCGCTGGTCATCACGTGGGTGCCTTCGCACAGGCCGGTCTTGTAGATGAAATGGCGCACGGGCGCGGGCTTGCCCGGCTTGCGCTGGTCTGGTCTGCTCGACATTGGGATATCCCCGGTTTTGCTGCCTCGTCCGGGCGGCCTCATTTGGCGGGCCGTCCTGATTGATGAGGTGAATCTAGGACAAGCCGGGGCCCTTGTGAATCCCCCAATTCGAAAAACTTTGGCCTCGCATCCCGTATCGCGCTTTGCTAGAAGCGCCGCCGTGCGGGTGTGGCGGAACTGGTAGACGCACCAGATTTAGGTTCTGGCGCCGCGAGGCGTGGGGGTTCGAGTCCCTTCACCCGCACCACCTCATGCTGATTTTGCGCCTCAAATCCTGGTCCGGGCCTGCGGTTCCAGCTGTCACGGCGGGTGTTTGCGCTTGCAACCCCTGATCCTCGCCCCTAGAAGGGCGGCTGATTTATATGCCAGCCGCCCCGGCGGCCCCGGACCGTTGAAAAGGACACCCCCATGAAGGTCAAAGAGACCCTGAACGAAGGCCTCAAGCGCGCCTACGAGATCACCATCACCGCCGATGAGCTGGACGCGAAGGTCAACGAAAAGCTGGCCGAAGCGCAGCCCGAAGTCGAGATGAAGGGGTTTCGCAAGGGCAAGGTGCCGATGGCGCTGCTGAAAAAGCAGTTCGGCGCGAAGGTTCTGGGCGAGGCGTTGCAGGAAACCATTGACGCGGCCATGGGTGAGCATTTCGAAAGTTCCGGCGACCGTCCGGCGATGCAGCCCGAGGTCAAGATGACCAACGAGGACTGGAAAGAGGGCGATGATGTCGAGGTGTCGGTGACTTATGAAAAATTGCCCGATGTGCCCGAGGTCGACCTGAAGAAGGTCAAGCTGGAAAAGCTGGTGGTCGAGGCCGACGACGCCGCCGTGGACGAAGCGCTGAAGAACCTCGCCGAGAACACGCCGAGCTTCAAGGACCGCAAGAAGGGCTCGAAAGCCAAGGACGGCGATCAGGTGGTGATCGACTTTCTGGGCAAGGTCGACGGCGAGGCGTTTGAAGGCGGCGCGGCGGAAGATTATCCGCTGGTGCTGGGCTCGAACAGCTTCATTCCGGGCTTTGAAGAGCAGCTTGTGGGCGCCAAGGCCGGGGACGAACTGGACGTGAAGGTCAAGTTCCCCGATGAATATGGCGCCGAGAACCTGGCCGGCAAGGACGCCGTTTTCACCTGCAAGGTGAAGGCCGTGAAAGAGCCGGTGGCCGCCGAAATTGACGACGAGATGGCCAAGAAATACGGCGTCGAGGATATCAAGACGCTGAAAGAACAGATCAAGGAGCGGCTGGAAGCGGAATATGCCGGCGCGGCGCGTCAGGTGATGAAGCGCAAGCTGCTGGATCAGCTGGACGGCATGGTCAAGTTCGACCTGCCCGAGAGCCTTGTCGAAGCCGAGGCCGGCCAGATCGCCCATCAGCTGTGGCACGAAGAAAACCCGGACGTGCAGGGCCACGATCATCCGGAAATCGAAACCACCGACGAGCACCGAAAACTGGGCGAGCGGCGCGTGCGCCTGGGCCTGCTTCTGGCCGAGCTGGGCCGCAAGAACGAGGTCGAGGTGACGGATGCCGAGATGAGCCAGGCCGTGATGGCGCAGGCGCGCCAGTATCCGGGCCAGGAAAAGGAATTCTTCGAGTTCGTTCAGAAGAACCCGCAGATGCGCCAGCAGATCCAGGCACCGCTGTTCGAGGACAAGGTCGTTGACCACATCTTCGAGAATGCCGAGGTGAAAGAGAAGAAGATCAAGAAAGAGGCGCTGGAAAAGGCGCTGGAGGCGCTGGAAGACGAATAAACCGCGTCGGGCCGGGCGGGCGCTGCATGCCCCGCCCGGCCCGACGTTGCCGCCAACCGGACCCGGCAGGAGCGGCGACGACAAATTCGCACCGCCAGTGTCGCGGCCCTGGCCCCGTTCAAGGCCGGAAATGACAGTTTTCAGCTGTCAAAATGACAATTTTCCCGACATGTTCGTCCCGGCAACGTCATTTTGTTGCCCGAATGAACGGTATGGTAACTTTTTGGGAAGCACTATTCGAATTGCTCTGAAACCCCTTGTTTATGTGGCCTGAGCGTCTATTTAGTGTGCAAACTATCGGGCAGGAAAATGGACAGACAAGACAATGACAATGCCATCGCGGATGATGGCAAACCGGCGCGTGACTGGGTTCGCACGCTCGCCAACTATCGCGACCCCAGCTACGGGCGCAGCTTTCTGGAAATTGCGATCACTGCCATTCCGTTTCTTGGCCTGTGGGCCGCAGCCTGGTGGGCGCTTGACGTCAGCTATCTGCTGACCCTGGCATTCGCGGCCCTGAACGGTCTTTTCCTGGTGCGCCTTTTCATTATCCAGCACGATTGCGGCCACGGGGCCTATTTCAAGAACCGCACGTTGAACAATTGGGTCGGTCGGATATTCGGGGTGGTCACCCTGACGCCCTATGACGTCTGGAAACGCAGCCACAACATGCACCACAACGGCTCGGGAAATCTCGACAAGCGCTCGCTTGGGGGCGAGGTTGCGACGATGACGGTCGCCGAATACCGCAGTCTGCCACGCTGGGAACGCTTGAAATACCGCATGTATCGTCATCCGTTGGTGCTGTTCGGCATCGGGCCGGTTTATATCTATTTCCTGACCAACCGTTTGCCCTACGGCATGATGCGGTCGGCAAAATACTGGCTCAGTGCCATGGGCACCAACCTGGGTATTGCCCTGGTTCTGGGCCTGATCATCTGGTTCGGTGGCTGGGAGCCGTTCCTGCTGATCTTCATCCCCACGACGCTTGTCGGGGCCACGGCTGGCATCTGGATGTTCTACGTCCAGCACCAGTTCGAGGACGCCCAGTGGGACGAAAATGAAAACTGGGACATGCATGAGGCGGCGTTGCACGGCAGTTCGCACTATGTTCTTCCGCAGCCGCTGCAATGGCTGACCGGCAATATCGGTATCCATCATGTGCACCATCTTTACAGCCGCATCCCGTTTTACCGGCTGACCGAGGTGCTGCGCGACCACCCGGCATTGGAATCCATGAACCGGTTGAGCATCCGTGAGAGCATCGCCTGCGTGAAGTTGCAGCTTTGGGATGAGAAGGAACGCAAGCTGTTGTCATACGCCCAGATGAAGGCGGCCTACGGCCCGCTCTGATCCGGCATATTCGGTTGCGACATGCGGCAGGTCTTTGAGCCGCGCGGGAGCGGGCATCCGCAAGCGCCCCGGCGCGGATCACCTGACGCCGGGGACAAGGCCCCCATGACGCCACCACGAAAACAGAAAAGCAGAAACAAGAAAGCCGCGCCCGACCGGGCGCGGCTTTCCTGATTTCTCGGTCGGGTCGGGAGCCTAGGCTTTTTCGCCTTCTCCGTCGCCGTCGCCGTCGCCTTCGCCCTGGTCGTTGGCATCGGCCTGGGTTTCCACGCCCGCTTCGGCGGCGAGTTCTTCGTCACCTTCGGCGGCCGCCCCGATATCGTCAAACAATTCGGCGATCTCGAATTCGGCTTCGGCCTCGGCCTCTGCCGCGAGTTCCTGGATCGACTTGCCAGCGGCCTGAAGTTCGGCTTCTTCCGGCGAGCGGGCGACGTTCAACGAAATCTCGATGATGACCTCGGGGTGCAGAACCACATGGACCGTATGCAACCCCAGTTCCTTGATCGGATTTTGCAGAACGATCTGCTTGCGATCGACGCTGAAGCCGGCTTCGGTTGCTGCGTCCGCCGCGTCACGGGTGGTGACCGA
Source organism: Marinosulfonomonas sp. (assembly GCA_026989405.1). Taxonomy (GTDB): domain Bacteria; phylum Pseudomonadota; class Alphaproteobacteria; order Rhodobacterales; family Rhodobacteraceae; genus JAJRUE01. The sequence goes on from JALSJL010000076.1 coordinate 5,204, forward strand.
GCCGTAAAGCGAGCCGCCGTCGGAGGCGGAGCGAATCACCGTGAACTGTTGACCGTCGAGCTTTTCGGCCAGTGCTTCGGCTTCCTTCCGGGTCTCGAGGTTGCGCGCCTCAAGCTGGGCTTTTTGCGCC
>JALSJL010000077.1 GCA_026989405.1 Marinosulfonomonas sp.
TGACACGCAGACATCACCTAGTTTCCGGATCCGGATATGCTCAATCATTTGCCCATGCGGGTCGTCGCCTTCTCACACCCCCTTCACCGACATCAGTCTGCCATACGCTGCCCTTTGGTCATGCAGCGACAGCCGGTGTCGGATTTCTGTAATCCTCTTTCTTCGTCAGCATGGCCCGGATCACGCGCGCCATCTTGTTGGCCAGGGCGATGGCCACGAGCATACGCGGCTTCCTGGCCAGCATCTGCGCCAGCCAAGATCCCTCTGGGATCGTTTTGCGTCCCAGCCAGTTCAGCCGCGACATCGCCCCGATGATCAGCAATCGCCGGATGTCGGCTTGCCCTGCCTTCGATACCCGCCCGAGCCGCTCCTTGCCCCCTGAGGAAAACTGTCTTGGCACCAACCCGAGCCAGGCCGCAAAATTACGCCCGCATTTGAACGATTCCATCGCCGGGGCAAAGGCCTCAATCGCCAGCGCCGTCATCGGTCCGACCCCGGGAATCGTCTGAAGCCGCCGTGACGTTTCTGTTCGCTCCGCCAACGCCTTCGCCGTCTTCATTCTGGCCTCGATGCGGGCGGTCTTCTCAGAAATTTGCTGAATCATGTCCCGGCATTCCTCACGCACCAACGTGGGAAGATCACTGTTCTCTTCCTCGAGGATTGCCTCGATGCGTTTGAGTTGGTGGATTCCTTGCGGAATTGAGTGGCCGAATTCATAGAGAATGGCACGCAGTGCATTCACCAGTTCCGTGCGCTGGTGGACCAGCCGGTCTCGGACCCGGAACAGAATGGCACGCGCCTGCTGATCTTCGGATTTCGGCTCGACGAAGCGCATCTCGGGACGCTGCGCTGCAATCACGATTGCCTCGGCGTCGGCCGCATCGTTCTTTTGGCGCTTGACGAAGGGCCGGACATACTGCGGGGCGATCAGTTTCACTTCGTGGCCGATCTTGACCAACTCGCGCGCCCAGTAGGAAGCGCCGCCGCAAGCCTCCATCACCACAAGGGCCGACGCATGATCAGCCATGAACCGGTGAAATTGCAGCCGCGTCAGCTTTTTGCGAAACTTCACCTCACCTCTCATCGAGGTAGTGTCTCGAAAGCGGTGGAGATTGATTTCATGCACCTCCGGGCGGGTTGAGTTTTGCGCCGGTCAGGCGGCTTGATCAAGGGTTTCGTCGGCGATGGGTTGAGACAGGGTTTCCCAGCCGTCGACCTTTCGCATGATGATCTGGCCCGAGGCCATCAGGGCCCAGAGCAGCATTGGCACTGTCTCGGCGCATGGCAGCACGGTCTGGGTCTTGATGCGGCGGCGGAATTCCTCGTTCAGGCGTTCGATCGCATTTGTCGTTCTGGCCGATTTCCACTGGCTTTGCGGCAGGCGCGCGAAGGTGAACAGCTTGTCGCCGGCTTCCTCCAGACTGTCGGCCACCGCCTTGCATTTCAGCCGCCACTTGAGCAGGGAAGCCTTGCGGCGGGTGGCGATTTCCGCAGGCGTTCTGGCGCAGATCATGTCGCGGTAATCTTCTGTCAACTCATCGTGCATATGCTTGGGCGCCTTGGCCAGAAGGTTGCGGTGCTTGTGAACCGTGCAGCGCTGGATCGGCAGGTCGTTTCCCCAAAGAGTAATGAGAGCCGCCTCAAGCCCCGGCGCACCGTCCACGATGACAAACTCTGGCCGTTTCAACCCGCGCGCGTCGAGATCATCGATGAACTGGCGCCAGGCAGAGGTGCTCTCGCCGCCCATGTTCATCAGCGATAACAAGACCTTTTGGCCGTCACGGCGCACGCCAATGGCGGCCAGAACCGAGATATTGGCGGCCTTCCTGTCGATCCGCGTCTTGATCACGGTGCCGTCCAGGATCAGCCGCACGATGTCCTCATCCGCAAGGCTGCGGGCGCACCATGCCTGCCAATCGGTCTTGACCTTGCGCCAGGCGCGGCTGACCACATCCTTGCTGACGGCCCCCTGAAACAGGCCGAACAGGGCGCGTTTCACCCGCCGTGTGTTGGTGCCCGAAAGGTAGACAGCGGCGATCAACGCCTCGGCCTTTTTCGTCAGCCGCCGGTAGCGTGGCAGGGCTTTGGATCGCCATTCGCAGGTCTTGCCGTCCTCGTCCTTGACGCGGGCACGGGGGATGTTCACGGTTTCCGGGCCAAAGGTGCCAACCAATTGCCGCTTGCGGTGCCCGTGCCGGTAGCCGACCTTTGCCTCGCCGCTGCGACCGTACCGGCAGCGGCCCAGAAACTGCTCCAGTTCCTCCTCGAAAACCGCCTCGATCAAAGCGCGGATGTTCTGCCGCAGCCGATCCTCGATCGGATCATGGCCAACCTCATTGGCCAGTAGCGCGGATGTCGATCTTGCTGTATTCTTTGTCATGGCGTGATCTCCTGTGGCGGTGCCAGCCGCCGTTTGGGTGGTTTTTGTTCACCCGGAGATTACGCCGTCCTCAAATTTCTACCAACTTCGCGACACTACCTCAACTAGGACCACCTCTGGCTACCATGAACTCCAGCACATCTGTGGCGTTTCGATCGGGCGGAAACACCGGAAAGAAAACCTTTTTGATCTGCCTGCCATGCAGAATCAAAGTGAGTCTCTTCAGGAGAACACGGCCATTCACTTCCATTGTCGGCAGATTGAGGGCCGTTGCCAGTCTCAGTTCCGCATCAGACAACAGATCGAACGGAAGGTGCAGCCGATCGACTGCTTCCTTCTGGTATTCGGAACTCTGCGTTGATATCCCAAAAAGAGCGCTTACGCCACGATCTGCGAGATCCTGTGAATGATCTCGGAATGCGCAGGATTGCGGCGTACAACCTCTCGCACCGGGGATATCGTCCCATCCGTCAGGGAGCGGAACATCCGGTCGACCGGTCATCGGATAGAAATAGAGGACACTCCACCCGCTCAGTTGTCCAAATTCGACGTCACCGCCACTTGTCGAGGGCAGGGCGATATCCGGCATGAGCGCTCCCTGCAAGTGACTGGCGGTTCCATCGTCGATTGGCCGGGGGATTGCAGACCAATCGACTGATTCGAGGCTTTTCTGATTCATAATCCGCTCCTGAACAGATACAGCGCAAAAGAAATCAACGCGACACCAAAAGCAAAATCAATCCAGCCATTCGATTTGTCCATCGCTCGACTGATGACCCCCGCGCGCGTCAAAGCAGCAAAACAAGACCAATAGAGCAGCGATTGAAGAACCAACTGCACACTGAATACTACCAGTGTGGATTGTGGAAGCTCCGGAGTGGCAACCTGAGAGAAGATACTGATGTAAAATACCGCAATTTTCGGATTTAGAAGGTTGACCAGATAGCCATCTAGAAACAAGGCAGATGGTGTGCAGCGCCCAACTGTGCCGCTGTTGTTTTCGACCTCATTGATCAAGGAAGCAGCACGTATCCTGAATTTTCGGAAAGCCACAAGAATGTTGTTGGCCCCGAGGTAGAGCAGGTAAAGTGATCCGAGGGTGGCAAGCACCAACGCGATCTTCGGCGACGCCGCTATGACGGCAGCAACGCCCACCAAGGTAAGGAAAGTGTTGGTGATGGTCGCGGCAACGATGCCGGAGACAAGGGGCACCATTGATTTCACATGTTGCTCCGTGCCGTGCCTTAGAACGAGTAGCGCGGTTGGGCCAGGTGACAGCATCGCCGCAAAGTGAATGCTGGCCAGCAACAGAACAGATGTAAAAACGGAGACCATCAACTGAGAACCTCGCCGGTGCGTTGAGCATAGATCAACCGTTCGCGACTGACCTGCTCCTCTGTCCATCGCGTGTAGTCGACAAACTGATCGCGTCTGTCACCGGCTATCGGGACCAGCGTTGCAGTGTCTGAGTACCTAAATTCCTCCACCTCGAAAACGTCCAGCCCGTTTGCCTCAAGCATATCAAGGATTTGCGCATAGGTATGCTCGCCGACCAACAGATGCTGCGCGTGCACTTCGATGAGCACGGCTGCGATGTCGTGGCGAATAGCATTTTCCATTCCTGCAAGAACCAGCCCCTCGGCGCCATGAACGTCGATCTTGACGATCTTCGCAGGTGCTTCAAAATCAATGTGAAGCTCATCGAACTGGGTTCCGGGGACGACAATTGCGTCAGGCGTCCCGGATTCAACGATTGTCCGCCCCTTGAAATGCAAATCGTCACCGGCGTCGTTTAGGGCCTGTTGACGCGCATCCCCCTTGATACCGAGGGTTTCAAAATTCTGCCGTAGAACAGCAAACGCTTCGGGGTTTGGCTCGAAGGCAACCACCTGCCAGCCCTCGTATCTCGAAAAAACCAAGGCGGAATAATACCCATGCAAAGCGCCTATGTCGAAAAAAACCGCTTTGGGATAGCGGGCGTTAACCCGGTCGAGCAGATCGACGACCGCCGGTTCGTAACCCAATTCGCAGAATGTTTCTGCGGCAACAGTATTCCCTGGGTCAAGAATTGAGAATTTTGTGCCACGAACATTGAACTTAACCAACGATTCGAATGTGTCTGAATATGTCATTTGATTGCAAGCCATCCTTCAAAGCAGAGATATTTTTGGATCGGGACGATGTCAGCAAAACCGGCTCGCTGCATGAAATCGACGTTAGCTTTCGAGGAAAATGGTTCCATCACGCCTTTAAGGCTCAGCGTCTTTGATAGAATTTCACTCAGATCGTAGCCATTGTCGATCTTGAATTCGTTGTAGAGCGTCGAGAAGATATCCTGAAAGCGCGCATCATTGGCGCGGACCTTCTCGAACAGAACAAAAGCGCCGCCCCATTCTAAGGCTTCGTAAACGCGGTCAAACAGCGTTTGCCGAAACTTTGGGGCAATGAACTGAATCGTATAGTGCGACGTTATAAAATCCGACTTCTCGAACTCAAAAGTTTCCGCCCGGCACACTTGAAAGAACATGTTCGGGACGTCCGCATGTGCTTTTTTGGCGTAGTTGACCATATCGGGTTCGGCCTCGAGACCAAAGAAACGGACGTTCTTTTGATCGCTATGCCTGTCTGCAAGCTTGCGCAGCAGCGTACCGGTGGAGGTGCCCAGTTCGTAAACCGTCGAATCCGGTTTAATGAAGAAGTCCGACAACTTGACTGTAAGATCGTGGCCACTTTCGTACAGTGGGACCGATTTGGATACATGATCGTTAAACTTATCCGCCACATTGCCCCCGAAAGTCCAGCGGGCGGGTTTGACCTCGATACCGTCACCTGCAGCATCGACTACCGTGCTCTTTTCTTTGTCTGCAACAGTCATATCAACAAATCATCCCTTCCTAACGGGGC
>JALSJL010000078.1 GCA_026989405.1 Marinosulfonomonas sp.
AACGCCGAACCACTGCCCATAGGTCACAGATCCCTTGCGGATATCGACGGCGACATCGAACAGACGGCCACGACCGCAGCGCACCAGCTTGTCCTGGGCATGCGGCGGGGCCTGAAAATGCAGCCCGCGCACCGTGCCCACCTGTGCAGACAGCGAATGGTTGTCCTGCACGAAATCATATTGCAGCCCATGTTCAGACATGACTCGGGCATTCCAGCTTTCCGAAAAAAAACCGCGCGCATCACCAAACCGGCGCGGAGTCAGAATCATCAATCCAGGAAGGGGGGTGGTCTCTACAAGCATTGCTGCCTCTCACAAAAAAAAATCACGGGTCGCCACTGCAATTCCAGCGCTCTCTAACAAGCCCCACGCAGCTAGTCACTCCGACTTACCCAAAAACCACGCCGCGAGGGGTCTGTGAAGAAAACAGATAAGGGAAGGGTAAGCAGATCCCTGAGCTCAACACGTGCCCCTGCACGCAGACTATCTGCCCGCATCCGCACGACGTGCCTTGACGAAGCCCAGAAAGGCCGCGTCGGCAGATCGCAGCCTGGGATGCCCCGAAGCGGCCCAGTAGCTGCGCCAGTCGGCTTCCAATGCATAGATATCCCACTCCGGCATCAGTCTGCGCGCGGCATCCAAGGTCTCTGGCCTGAGCACCGGCAGATTGCGCAGGGACTGGTCGATCACCGCATCGCGCAGGGAAAACCGGATCATGTCGCCGGGCTCCTCCACCATCTCGTAATCGGGCAGGTGGGCCGCCGCGATCATGTCACGCAGCATCTTGCGAAAGACGCGACGGGGGCTGGCGGAGCCTGATTTTTTCAACAACAGATCGACCGAGATCCGCCAGCTCTCCTGGCGCCCGCAATGTTTGCGCGCAATCTCATAAATGCGCCGTTCCAGAGGTTTTCTGAGACGGAAGTAATCCCGGCTCAGCGTCAGCACCGATTTCGCCATCACGGCGCGGAACAGCCAGTCCGAAAGCGTCACCGCGACGCTGACCATGCGCCCGCCCCTGGCATGGCGCACGATCTCCCAGCTCTCAATGAGGCCGAAACCGCTTGTCACCTCATGCGTCCCGGTCTCAATATTGGTGGTGATGCGGGTGCCCGCGAGCCGTTCAAACGCTTCCTTGAGGCGCCGATAGGCATCTCCGCTGGTTTCGCGATTGGTCGCGACCAAGAGATCATGGGCGCGAAGATGCAAGCGGCGGCTGACGGTTTTTCCCGCATTCAACCCGGCCATAAGCTGGCTGATGCAATAGATCAGGATGTCCTTGTCGTGGATCGTGGCCAGCCCCTTGACGGAAGGCGTCACCTCGATCTGCACATCATTATGGGCGTAGCGCAGGATGCGACGATCAGGCCGGGTGGCAAGCGAGAAGATCGGGTGCTCCATCGTCGCCATGTCGTCCTTGGGAATGGCATCGAAGATATCGCAGAGGAAGAAATCCCCCTGACGGTGGCGATCGGGCAAAAGCGGCCCTGCATTGGCGATGGGTCTGGGCACTGCTGCGTCTCGACATATCGTGGTTTTATTGACACCACCCTAGAGTTATCCACAGGAGGCGTCCAGCGCTGCTATCGGGGGTTTGGAGTCGGATGAGCGGGGGTTCGGAATCGCATTATCGGGGGTTCGGAATCATATCGGGTTTCAGGAGCGTCCAAAAAAGCCGTAAAAAGAATGCCTTGCCAAAATCTGCGAGACGCTTAACACATATATAACACATACATAACACCGCAGATTTTTTGCACGCCTTGACAGTTTCCACCTCAGCCACCTGAATCTGCTAAGAAATGCCGCCTGATCTGCGGCTTTTTCTTCCATGTCATGTCTTTTCGCGTATATTGACAAAAACATGGCACATGGGGCTGCAAGCATGGTGAAGAATAGCAGGGGCCTGCCCCCCTATTTCAATATTGACCCTGATGCGGCATTGGCCGATCTCGACGCCCCCCTTTCAACGGCAGGGTTTGCGCAGATTGCACGGGCCTGTGCCCAGGGCCGATCCGATCTTGCGTCGCGGGGCATGAATGAAGATGGTCGAAAAACCCTGCGGTTATTTTCAACCTGGGAAATCACCCGTTACCTCATCCCTGTGGCCCAGGCCCATTTCCGGCGTGTGTTGAAGCTGCACCCGGATCTGCCACAGGGCCAGTCAGAGACCGAAGGCGGGGCGAAATGGTTCACCCTCGATGAGGTGCTGCGCCTGCGCGCGCATTTCGCCTCGGAAGGGTCCAAGGCCAAGGAATACCGCCCCTACCGGCCTGAGGGGTTGGATGCCAAGCTGGTGGCCGTCGCTAATTTCAAGGGCGGTGTTGGCAAGACCTCTACGGCAGCGCATCTGGCGATGTCGGCGGCGCTGGATGGCTACAAGGTCTTGGTCATTGATCTGGATTCCCAGGGGTCCATGACTTCGATCTTTGGCGGCAAGGTGGAGGATGAATGGCAGACGGTATTCCCGCTGCTGGCGCGCCACTATGCCACCTATCTGAGGACTGAGAACCAGCGCCGCCAGGATCGCGGCGAGACCCCAAAACCCCTTGATGAGACCCTGTCTGAGGCTCTTACCGTCACCACAGGCGATGTCATCCAATCCACGCACTGGCCCAATATCGACCTTATCGGTGCCCAGCTCAATCTCTACTGGGCCGAGTTCCAGATTCCGGTCTGGCGGATGGCCGGGCGCGGCTGGAAGCTGTGGGATGCGCTGACCGACACGCTGGCCGCGGATGGGGTGTTGTCGGACTATGATCTCATCTTCATAGATACGCCCCCCGCGCTTGGGTATCTCACCATCAACGGGCTGGCGGCGGCGGATATCCTGCTGGTCCCGCTTGGTGCCTCATTCCTGGAATTTGACAGCACCGGACGCTTCTTCGACATGCTGCATTCCACTTTTGCTTCGATCGAGGAGGGTGAAAACATGGCCGCCCGCGCCCTTGGTCGTGATGAAATGGCGTTTCAGTGGGACGCGGTGCGCGCTGTGATCACCCGCTACGATGACAGCCAGCAGGCCGAACTGGGTGCCTTGATGCAGGCGTATCTCGGCCAAACCCTGAGCCCGCACCGGCAGGATTTCACAGCGCTGATTGGTCAGGCGGGCGAACAGGTTTCGGGGATCTACGAGGCCGATTACCGTGATTTCAACCGCGAGACATATGCCCGCGGGCGCGAGACCTTTGATGCGACCTATGCCGCATTCAAGCGGCTGCTTCTGGGCATCTGGCGGCGTGAGGAACTGGTGGCCAAGGAAACAAAACTCGGGGCGGCATAGCAAAAGACAGTCTCTAACATGCATGTTAGAGACTGAATTCAATGGAGAGCATCATGGCAAAGCGCAAACGCCTGACCCCGGCAAGGATCGGCTTATGGGAGGAGGATGCCCCAATCTCAACGCCACCCATTGCGCATGTAACCGGCGATGCCTCCACCATGTCCGCATTGGAAGAAGTGACTGCGGAGTTGACCCGCGCCCGCGTCGAAGGGCGATTGGTTCAGGCTCTGGCGCTTGACAGCATTGACGAGGGCTATCTGGTCCGCGACCGGATCCTGGCCGATGATGATGATCTGAAAGCGCTGATCGACAGCCTGCGCGCGCGTGGGCAGCAGGTGCCGATCGAGGTCGTGGCACTGGCGGATGGGCGCTATGGACTGATCTCTGGCTGGCGCCGTCTGGCCGCGTTACGCAAACTGCATGCTGAAACTGGAGAAGAGTCTTTTTCCCTTATTCAGGCTCTTTTGCGAACGCCTGAAACTTCGGCTGATGCCTATTTGGCGATGGTCGAGGAAAACGAGATCCGGATTGGTCTGACCTATTTTGAACGGGCAAGAATTGCCCTGAAGGCGGTGGAACAAGGCGTGTTTGCCGACCGCCGCGCCGCATTGCAGGGCCTGTTTGGTGCCGCCTCACGCGCGCGGCGCTCCAAGATCGGATCCTTCATGCCGGTGGTGGCGGCGCTGGATGGGGCCTTGCGTTTTCCGGCGTCGCTGACCGAGCGTTTGGGGTTACGGCTTGCCAAGGCCATGGAAGGGTCTGAAACCCTTTCGGAGAGACTGAGAGCAGCCCTTATATCCGCCGCTCCTGACAGCATCGAGGCCGAGCAGGCACTGATTGCCAAAGCCTTGGCCCCTGCCCCGAGGCCGTGCGGCAACCGGCCCGGAATGCGTGAATTGCGCCCCGGTCTGTCGGTGCGGGAAACCGCCTCTGGCGTGACCATCAGCGGTGCCGCGCTGACCCCGGACTTGAAGGCGCGCCTGCTGGCCTGGCTGGAAGACCCGCGTTGAAAGCGTTTCGCATGCGAAACACGCCACCCTGTTTCGCGCGCGAAACATTTCCCCCCTGCCCTTCCCGCCGCTGATCCGTTAAGGGGTGCCCCCATGAGTAATTCCGCTGCTGACATGATCCGAAACACGGCCGCCCGCGTGCTGCGCATCGAGGCCGAGGCGCTGATGCGCATGGCCGATGCGCTGCCCGAGGATTTTGCCGCCGCGGTCGAGGCTGTGCTGTCGGTCAAGGGTCGTGTGATCCTGTCGGGGATCGGCAAGTCCGGCCATATCGCGCGCAAGATCAGCTCCACTTTCGCCTCTACCGGCACGCCTTCGACCTTCGTGCATCCGGCGGAGGCCAGCCATGGCGATCTGGGCATGATCATGCCCGATGATCTGTGCATCCTGATTTCCAACTCCGGTGAAACCGCCGAGCTGAAGGATGTGGTGGCCCATGTCGCGCGGTTCTCGATCCCGATGATTGGCATCTCGGGCAAGCCTGACAGCACGCTCATGCGCGCCGCTGATCTGCGCCTGATTTTGCCGCAGGAACCTGAGGCCTGCACCATCGGCATGGTGCCCACAACCTCGACCACGCTGACCCTGGCGCTTGGCGATGCGTTGGCCGTGGCGGTGATGGAGCGGCGCGGCTTTCTGGCCGAGAACTTCCGCACCTTCCACCCAGGGGGTAAACTGGGCGCGCAACTGTCGAAAGTATCCCAGCTGATGCATGAGGGCGACGCATTGCCGCTGGTCAGCCCCGAGCGAACCATGCCCGAGACGCTGTTGGTGATGAGCGAAAAGAGCTTCGGAATCGCCGGCGTGGTCGATGCAGGGTGCCTGGTCGGTGTGATCTCGGACGGCGATTTGCGCCGCAACATGGCCGATCTGATGAGCAAGCGGGCAGGGCAGG
>JALSJL010000079.1 GCA_026989405.1 Marinosulfonomonas sp.
GCCGACCCCACCGGTCCTGTGCGGCGACTTCAACGCCGAGCCGATGTCGGATGAGATCCGAATGATCACCGGCCTGAAAGCCGGCCCCGTCGAAAGGCTCGCGCTGCTGGACGCATGGAATGTCTGCAACCCCGATCAGCCGGGGTTTACCTGGAGCAATGACAACCCCTTTGCCGCCGCGACGCTCGAACCAGACCGGCGGATAGACTACATTTTTTCAGGCTACCCGAAACCGGACGGCGCAGGGCACATCACGGGCTGCCGCATCGCCGGAAATGAGCCGGTGGACGGCATCTGGCCCAGCGACCATTTCGCGCTCGTGGCCGATGTCGGGCTGTAAATGGCATGCGACGGGCGCGGCACGCACAGTCGGTCACGTCAGGACCGGCTTCTTTTTCGCACAAATATCCTCAGGGGTGAATTTGCCGCCCCGCGGCAAAGAGGGGGCCGACGGCCCCCTGGCAGTCCTCAGTTCCCGGCGCTTTCCATCTTGCGATTGGCCATGACCCGCTCCAGCCAGCCGATTTCCATTTCCGGCACCGAGCTCAGCAACAGATCGGTATAGTCGTCGAACGGCGGCGCCAGCACCTTGTTTTTAGGCCCATAGCGAACCAACGACCCCTGGTACATCACCGCGATGCTGTCGGCGATCGCCTTCACCGTCGCCAGGTCATGCGTGATGAACAGATAGGCCACATCCTCGGCTTTCTGCAACCGAAGGAGCAGTTTCAGGATGCCGTCGGCCACCAGGGGGTCAAGCGCGCTGGTCACTTCGTCGCAGATGATCAGCCTTGGCTTGGCCGCCAGGGCGCGGGCGATGCAGACCCGCTGCTTCTGCCCGCCCGAAAGCTCGGCCGGATAGCGATCAATGAAGCCCTCGCCCATCTCGATCTCGTCAAGCAATTCCTGGATGCGCGCGCGCTTCTTCTTGCCCCGGAGGCCAAAATAGAATTCCAGCGGACGCCCGATGATCGTGCCAACCGTCTGGCGCGGGTTCATGGCCACATCTGCCATCTGGTAAATCATCTGCAGTTCGCGCAGGTCTTCCTTGCTCCGGTCTTCCAGCGCCCTTGACAGGGTGCGCTCGCCAAACGCAATCTCGCCGTCGGATGGCGGCAACAATCCGGTGATCACGCGCGCCAGGGTCGATTTGCCGGAACCGCTTTCGCCGACCACGGCCAAAGTCTGGCCCGGATGCACCTCCACCGACACGTCCTTGAGCACCTGGACCTTGTTGCCATAGGCCGCCGAAATGCCCCGCACGGTCAGCACCGGGCTTGCGGTTGGCTGCTTTTGCTCATGTTCGATCGAACGCACCGACACCAGCGCTCTGGTGTAATCCTCCTGCGGGTTCGAGATGATATTCTCGGCCGTGTTGCGCTCGACCTTGCGACCGTGGCGCAGCACCATGATCTCGTCCGAAACCTGCGCCACGACGGCCAGGTCGTGGGTGATATACATCGCCGCCACACCGGTCGTGCGGATTGCCTTCTTGATCGCTGCCAGCACGTCGATCTGCGTGGTCACATCCAGCGCGGTGGTCGGCTCGTCAAAGATGATCAGGTCCGGTTCCGGCACCAGCGCCATCACCGTCATCGCCCGCTGCAACTGCCCGCCCGAAACCTGGTGCGGATAGCGCCGCCCGATGGTCTCCGGGTCCGGCAATGACAATTCGCCGAACAGGCGCACCGCACGTTCTTCCAGCTCTTTTCGCGTGCCCACCCCATGCTCCAGCCCCGCTTCCACGATCTGTTCCATCAGCCGCTTGGCCGGGTTGAACGAGGCCGCCGCCGATTGCGACACATAGGTCACTTCCTTGCCGCGCAGCCGGCGCAACTCGCGCACGCCGCCCTTGAGAATGTCGCGCCCGTTCAGCCAGACTTCCCCCGACAGCCGGATCGAGCCGCGCCCATACCCCATCGCGGAAAGCCCGATCGTCGACTTTCCGGCGCCGCTCTCGCCGATCAGCCCCAGCACGCGGCCCTTTTCCAGCGTCAGGGAGACATCATCGACGATCACGATGTCATGCGCTTTTTCACCAGGCGGATAGACCGTCGCCTCGATGCGCAGGTTTCTGATGTCCAGAAGCGTGTCAGCCGGTTCTTCAGCCACCGCGGCCCCCTTTCAGATCGGATGTGCGATTCAGAATCCAGTCGGCCACCAGGTTGACCGAAATCGCCAGGGCCGAAATTGCGCCCGCGGGCCAAAGGGCCGCGCCAATGCCAAAGACGATCCCGTCCTTGTTTTCCTTGACCATGCCGCCCCAGTCCGAGGCCGGGGGCTGCACCCCGAGCCCCAGAAACGAAAGCGTCGAAAGAAACAGCACCGCAAAGATGAAGCGCAGCCCCATCTCGGCGACCAGCGGCGACAGCGCGTTGGGCAAAATCTCGCGGAAGATCACCCACATCCGCCCCTCGCCGCGCAGCTTGGCGGCCTCGACGAAATCCATCACGTTGATGTCCACCGCAACAGCGCGCGACAGCCGGTAGACGCGCGTGCTGTCCAGAAGCCCCATCACCAGGATCAGCACCGGCAGCGTTACGGGCATCACGGACAGCACCACCAGGGCGAAAATCAACGTGGGTATCGACATGATCAGGTCCACGAACCGGCTCATCACCTGATCGACCCAACCGCCGATGACCGCAGCCGTAAGGCCCATGAAAGAACCAAGCGAGAAGGACAGGACCGTGGCCAGCGTGGCAATCACGATGGTGGTGCGCCCGCCATAGATCATCCGGCTCAGCAGGTCGCGGCCGATATTGTCGGTGCCAAGCAGATGCGCCGCCGATGGCGGCTCCCAGACATCGCCGACGATCTCGGCCATGCCATAGGGTGCGACCCAGGGCGCAAATATCGCCATCAGGAAAAATCCTGCCGTGAGCACAAGCCCGATGAGAGCCGAAAGCGGAAGTCTCATTTCGGGTGCCTCAGTCTTGGGTTTGAGACAATGGCGACAATGTCGGCGACAAGATTGAGCCCGACGTAGACGCCGGCAAATATCAGCCCCGTGGCCTGCACCACAGGCACGTCACGCTTGGCAACGTGATCGACCAGGTATTGCCCCATGCCGGGATAGACGAAAATGACTTCGACAACGACCACGCCCACCACCAGGTAGGCCAGGTTGATCATCACCACGTTGACGATCGGGGAAATGGCGTTCGGGAAGGCATGCCGCGAGATGACGTTGAAGGCCGAAAGCCCCTTGAGTTCGGCGGTCTCGATATAAGCCGACTGCATGACATTCAGGATCGCGGCGCGGGTCATGCGCATCATATGCGCCAACACAACCAGCGTCAGCACGGCGACCGGCAAAGCGATGGCATTGAGCTTTTCCAGCAGGCTCATGCTGTCATAGACCGTGGCCACGGATGGAAACCAGCGCAGCTTGACTGCGAAAAAATAGATCAGCACATAGCCGATGAAAAACTCGGGCAGCGAAATCGAGGCCAGCGTGATGCCCGAGATCAGCTTGTCGGGCCAGCGGTTGCGGTAGCGCACCGCCAGAAGCCCCAGCAAGATGGCCAGCGGCACCGCCACCACGGCGGCCCAGAACGCCAGAAACAGCGTGTTGCCAAGACGCCGGGCAATCTGCGGGCCGATCTCCTGCCCGTTCGAAAGTGCCGTGCCCAGATCACCCTGCAGGATGCCACCCAGCCAGCGAAAATAGCGCACATGGGCCGGATCGTTCAGCCCCAGTTCCTCGCGCAGGTTGGCCAAGGCCTGAGGGGTGGCGGACTGGCCGAGAATGCTCTGGGCCACGTCACCGGGCAGTATTTGTGTGCCGACGAAAATCAGGACTGAAACGGCCAGCAGAAGAAGCAGGCCCAGCGCAATGCGCTGGGCCACGAGTTTGAAGATCGGCCCCATGGCTGATCAGGCCTGAAGCCAACATTTGATCAGGGCCTTGTCGTTCATCAGGCCACCATTTCCATCGGCCATCCAGCCGCCGACCTTTTCTGATTTTGCATCGATGAAGTCGTTGAACATCGGGATGATGGCTCCGCCCTCATCGCGCACCATCAGTGCAGCCTCGCGATACAGTTCCTTGCGCTTGGCCGGGTCAAGTTCGGCGCGCGCCGCGATGATGATCTTGTCGAAATCGGGCCGGAAGAACTTGGTGTCGTTCCAGTCCGCCGTCGACAGGTAAGCTGTCGAATACATCTGGTCCTGCACCGGCCGGCCGCTCCAGTAAGAAGCGCTGAACGGTTGCACATTCCAGACCTCCGACCAGTAGCCGTCGCCCGGCTCGCGCTTGACCTCGATGTCGATGCCGGCGGCCTTGGCGCTTTGCTGGAACAGCTGCGCCGCGTCCACTGCGCCCGGAAAGGCCACATCCGAGGTGCGCAGCACGATCGGGCCGGAATGGCCGCTTTTCTTGTAGTGGAAGGCCGCTTTTTCGGGGTCGTATTCGCGCTGCGGGATGTCATCGGGAAACAGCGGATAGGAGGCGTTGATCGGAAAATCGTTGCCGACCCCGCCGTAACCCTGCAGGATCTTGTCCACGAGTTCTTCGCGGTTGATGGCGTATTTCAGCGCCAGCATGACATCCTGATTGCTGAACGGTTCCTTGTCGACATGGGCGATGAACACGTAATGCCCGCGGCCCGACACGTTTTCGACGCTCACGCCGGGAATGCGCTTGACCAGGCTGACCACTTTCGGCTCGACCCGGTTGATCATGTGCACCTGACCCGACTGCAGCGCCGCAAGACGCGCGGTGGCGTCATTGATCACGGTGATCTCGACGCTGTCGGCGTGGCCGCGGTTTTCGGCGTCCCAGTAGTTCTCGAAGCGCTCGCCCACATGGCGCACGCCGGGCTGGTTCTCGACGATCTTGTAGGCGCCGGTGCCGATCCCGGCATCCGGGGCGTCCATGCCGCCGCCGGGCTGGATCATCAGGTGGTAATCCGCCATCAGATACGGCAGGTCGGCATTGGCCGACGACAGCTTGAGCACGACGTTCTGACCATCGACGGCCATGCTCTCGATACCCTTGACGATCCCCAGCGCGCCCGACTTGGAATTCTCATCCGAATGGCGCTGCAGGGTTTTCACCACGTCATCCGGTGTCACGGTCTTGCCGTTGTGGAACTCCACTCCGTCACGGATCTTGAAAACCCATTCCTTGGCATCGGGTGAGGCTTCGACGCTCTCGGCGATGCGGAATTCGA
>JALSJL010000080.1 GCA_026989405.1 Marinosulfonomonas sp.
CGGGCTATCCGTCCTACCGTCAGATCCTGCGCGCGCTTGATCTGGAGCCGGTGGGGGTGGCGACGGCAATCGAAAACCGTCTGCAGCCGGTTCCCGGTGACATTCCACCAGATGTCGATGGACTTATCGTGGCATCGCCTGCCAACCCGTCCGGCACCATGTTGGACCGGGCGGCCCTGCAAGGGTTGATTTCGGCGTGTCTCTCGCGGGACATCGCGTTCATTTCCGACGAAATCTATCATGGGATCACCTATCTTTCACCCGCCACAAGCGCGCTTGAAATCAGCGACGAGGTTTATGTCGTCAATTCGTTTTCCAAGTATTTTTCGATGACCGGATGGCGGGTGGGTTGGATGGTCGTGCCCGATGCGCATGTCCGAACCATCGAAAGGCTGGCGCAGAACCTGTTCATTTGCCCGCCACACGCCAGCCAGATCGCAGCGTTGGCCGCGCTGGAATGCGATGACGAGCTGCAGGACTATCTTGATGTCTACCATGACAACCGGGCGCTGATGCTCGAAGGGCTGCCCAGGGCCGGCTTTTCAAGTTTTGCGCCACCGGACGGGGCATTTTATGTCTATGCCGATGTGTCCGACCTGACGCAGGACAGCCGCAGCCTGGCTGCCGATATTCTTGAACATGCCGGGGTTGCGGTAACGCCGGGGGTTGATTTCGATCCGCATCGGGGCGCTACGACCCTGCGGTTTTCCTATGCGCAGTCGACCGCCGATATCAGGGAAGGGCTCGCACGGCTGCGCAGATACATGACCGGGCGTTTCGGGATTTCATGAGCCGGGAAACTGGCGTATGGTTGCGCTGCAGGAAAAAGAAAACGATGAGCAGTTTTACCAGATTTCTTGGCGCGGTGTTGACCGTTGCCGTTTGGCTGACCGGCGCGTCTGCATCAGGACAGGAACTGACCGCCCTGGCACGGTTCCTGCCGGCCAGCAGCGCCGTTGAAGACGACGCGGCAGGTGCGACCATCCGTATCGGGCTGAGCCAGGGGGTGCCGTTCCGGCTGTTTACACTGGATGACCCGCGCCGCCTTGTGATCGATTTTCACGAAGTCGACTGGACGGGGTTTGACCCGGAACGGTTCGATCGTTCAGATGCGGTTTCCGACACGCGCACCGGAATTGTAAGGCCGGGCTGGTCAAGAATGGTGCTTGACCTGGCCAGGCCGGTTGGTGTGGTCACGGCGGGTATTGAGCGCAAGACATCCGAAACCCGGGTCGTGATCCAGTTGGCCGAAACGACGCCCGACGACTATGCGGCGCAGGCTGGCGCCCCTGTCGGCTCGCTGGTGCCCGAGCGCGAGTTGCCTCAGCCCGCGCCTTCGCAAACGCCCGGCGGCAAGCTGGTTGTGGTTCTGGACCCGGGGCACGGCGGTATCGACCCCGGTGCAGAACGCGAAGGCGCGGTGGAAGCGGACCTGATGCTGATCTTCGCGCGCGAGTTGCAGGAAGCCCTTTTGCGCACCGGAAGGTTTGACGTGGTTCTGACACGGCAGAGCGATGAATTCGTGCCGCTGGAAGGCCGGTTGTCGATTGCACGGCGCGCCGGCGCCGACGTGTTCATTTCCCTGCATGCCGATGCGCTGATCGAAGGCAGGGCGTCGGGTTCCACGGTTTACACGCTGTCCCCGCAGGCCTCCGACATTGCGTCGCAAAAGCTGGCGGAACGCCATGATCGGGCCGATTTGCTGGCCGGTGTTGATCTGGCCGGGCAGGATGACGTGGTCGCCAAGGTGCTCATGGACATGGCCCGCAACGAGACAGCGCCGCGCACCGAAAAGCTGGCAAGCGAGCTTGTCGAGGGGCTGCGCGCGACGGTCGGCGTCCACAAGCGCCCACATCTCAAGGCCGGGTTTTCGGTCTTGAAAGCGCCGGACATTCCGTCCGCATTGCTGGAAATCGGGTTTCTTTCGTCGCCGCGTGACCGCGAGCGGTTGCTTGACCCGGCATGGCGCGCCAAGGCGGCACAAGGCATCCGCGATGCGCTTCTGGCCTGGGCCGACCAGGATGCCGCCGACGCACAGCTCTTGCGGAAATGACGGGCGGGAAATGGCGCGGGAATGTCCCCTTCGTTTTGACGCCGCCCGTAACTATATGTAGAGAGTGACGCAGAAAAGGCGGGGCCACCGGGTGCTGAGATTCATTTTGTCGATTTTTGGCTGGTTTTTCAGCTTTGTCACCATCGGTGCAATGATGGCGGCGCTGACCATTGGCGCGATTTTCTGGATGTATGGCCGCGACCTGCCCAATCACGAGCAGCTTGCGCAATACGCACCACCGACCATCAGCCGGATTTATTCGGGCGAAGGCCGCCTGATGGACGAGTTCGCGCGAGAACGGCGGTTGTTCACGCCGATCGAGGAAATACCCGACCTTGTCAAATTTGCGTTCATTTCGGCCGAAGACAAGAATTTTTACCATCACAAGGGCTATGACCCGCGCGGCATGATCGCCGCGGCACTTGATGCGGCGCGCGGCGGGCGACTGCGTGGGGCCTCGACCATCACACAGCAGGTCATGAAGAATTTTCTGCTGTCGTCCGACCGTTCTGCCGAGCGCAAGATCAAGGAGCTGATTCTGGCAAGCCGGCTGGAGAAGACGCTGACCAAGGATGAGATCCTCGAACTGTATCTGAACGAGATTTTCCTTGGGCAGAACAGTTTCGGGGTGACGGCCGCGGCGCAGACCTATTTCAACAAGACGCTTGACGAACTGAGCGTGGCCGAGGCCGCCATGCTGGCTGCCATGCCGCAGGCGCCTGGCAAATACCATCCGGTTCGCGGCAAGGAGCGCCTGACATCGCGGCGCAATTTCGTTCTGAAAGAGATGTTCGAGAACGGTTACCTGGATCGTGAAACCTACGATGCAGCCAAGGCAGAACCGTTGCGCTCGGTGCAGAACGGCGACTATGAGCCGTTTCGTGCGAAACTGCCCCGGCGCGACTATTTCACCGATGAAATTCGTCGCCAGTTGAGCCGGAATTTCGGCAAGGAAGAATTTTTCGAAGGCGGGCTTGCGATCCGGGCGACCGTGGACCCGGAACTGCAGGTCGAAGCGGCGCGCGCGTTGCGGGCGCAGCTTGAAAAATACGACCGCGAAAAGCAGGGTGTCTGGCGGGGCACCGGCTTGCGGCTGGAGCCGGAGCAGCTGAGCGACGAAGAAAGCTGGCGCGCGGCGCTGGCCGACACAAGTGTTCCTCGCGACATCGAAGGCTGGCATGTGGCGGTTGTGCTGGATGTCACCGACAGTGACGCCCGGATCGGAATTGAAGGCATTGACGAAAAGGAAGGCGGGCACTGGATCGTTGCCAAGGATGTCAGGTGGGCTTCTGCGCTGCGCGAAGATGGCTCGGTCGGGCGCAAGGCAAGGGTGGCGGGCGACCTTTTGCAGGTGGGTGATATTGTTCATGTGCGTGCCATCACGAAAGACAGCGACGGCGCGTTCGTCCGCTGGTCGCTGCGCCAGATCCCCGAAGTTCAGGGCGCCTTCATGGCCATGGATGTCAACACCGGCCGGGTTCTGGCGATGCAGGGCGGCTTCAGCTATGAGCATTCGGTCTTCAATCGCGCAACCCAGGCCACGCGCCAGCCCGGATCGTCATTCAAACCGTTCGTCTATGCGGCGGCGCTGGACAGCGGCTTTACCCCGGCCACGATCATCGTGGATGCGCCTATTGAAATCGACACGCCGCAGGGGCTGTGGCGGCCCAAGAACTCTTCCAACAAGTATTACGGGCCGACACCGCTGCGCACCGGCATCGAACAATCGCGCAACCTGATGACCATCCGCTTGGCTCAGGAGGTCGGGATGGATGTCGTGGCGGCCTATGCCGAACGCTTCGGGGTCTACGACAGGATGGGCCGGTTTCTGGCCAACTCGCTCGGATCCGAAGAGACAACCGTGTTCAAGATGGTGGCCGCATATGCGATGTTTGCCAACGGCGGGGAGCGGGTAGAGCCGACACTGGTCGACCGGGTGCAGGACCGGTGGGGAAAGACGGTGTATCGGCACGACCAACGCGAATGCAGCGAATGCAGCAGCGATGAAATCGAGCCGGGGCGCATGCCGATTGTCGTGTCCAATCGCGAACGGGTGATGAATGCGGTGACGGCCTACCAGTTGACCTCGATGCTCCAGGGGGTTGTTCAGCGCGGCACGGCGGCGGGCAAGGTGCAACTGCCGGTGCCGGTCGCCGGCAAGACCGGCACCACGAACGATGCGCGTGACGTGTGGTTCATGGGGTTCACATCGCGCATCGTGGCCGGGTGCTACATCGGCTTTGACAACCCGCGCTCGCTGGGACGTGGCGTATTTGGCGGCAATACCTGCGGGCCGGTGTTCAACCAGTTCATGCAAAAGGCGACGGCAAAATACGGCGGCGGTCCCTTCAAGGTGCCGCCGGGGGGCCGGTTCATCAAGATCGACCGGTATTCAGGGGCGCGGTTGCCTGACGATGCGGTCGGCGACAATGTGGTGGCAGAGTATTTCCGCGAGGGCGAGGAACCGGTGTTCGGCCTGATGTATGACGGCGGTTTCGCAATGTCGCAAAACCTGCCGCTGTTCATCCCCGAAGGCGACTATGTCGAGACGACAACGGTGCGCACATCTGACGGCAACGTCGTCATCGTGCCGAAAAAGGCCGATTTCGGCACGCTTTCGTCGGGCGGGCTTTACTGAGCGGCGGCGGGCGGATGTGCTTGCCCGCAGGTGATTGCGTTGCTATCAGGCGCAGGGATTTGAAGCGGACAGGGCAGGCATGCGGGCAGAAACCGAAAACACCGTCGCAGCGATCCGGAAATCGCTGGATATTCTGAAACAAAGGCTCGATTGGGACAGCTCCAGCCACCGTCTCGAAGAATTCAATGCGATGATCGAAGACCCGGACCTGTGGAACGATCAGGAACGGGCCCAGAAACTGATGCGCGAGCGGCAGATGCTGGTCGATGCCATTGAAACCGTCAAATCGATCGAAACCCAGCTGCAGGACAACATTGACCTGATCGAGCTGGGCGAAGCCGAAAATGACCAGGAAGTCGTCGCCGAGGCCGAACAGGCGCTGAGCGCGCTTGCCAGGACCGCCGCTCAGAAGGAACTTGAGGCTTTGCTGAATGGCGAAGCGGATGGCAATGACACGTTCCTGGAAATCAACGCCGGTGC
>JALSJL010000081.1 GCA_026989405.1 Marinosulfonomonas sp.
GGCGGCCCGCATCCACGCCTTCTCAGTAGCGCGAGAGGCCGGGGCCGAATTCCCTGTGATTGCCTCGCCGCGTGCTCATGTCTCGCGCCATGCCCAGCTCAGTGACGGCACACTGGTGATGCATGGCGCCGTTGTCAATGCGGGCGCGACAATTGGACAGAACTGCATCGTCAACTCGCAAAGTCTGGTCGAACATGACGCGCGCATCGGTGATCATTGCCATATTTCTACTGGCGCGCGCGTCAATGGCGGTGTTACGCTTGGCGAGGGTTGTTTCATTGGCTCCGGCGCAATCTTGAAGAACGGCATTACGATTGGTGCGAAAAGTGTGATAGGTGCGGGATGCGTGATCCTTAATGACGTGCCCGCGGGCGCATTTATCAAAGCAAGGGGCGGGCGAGCAGGATGACCCAGGCAAAGCGCGTTCTCGTGATCGCGGAAGCTGGCGTGAATCACAACGGCGACCGCGGCCTCGCGCTACGCTTGATCGACGCGGCGGCCAAAGCCGGCGCCGATCTCGTCAAGTTTCAGACTTTCAAGGCCGACAATCTCGCCACAGCCTATGCGAGAAAGGCTGATTACCAAGCCTGTAACGAGGGTGATGCGGGTAACCAGTTCGAGATGTTGCAGCGCCTCGAGCTGTCCGAGAGCGATCACACTGCGCTTGTCGCCCATTGCAAGGACAGGGGCATTGGTTTCTTTTCCACGGGTTTCGACCTCTCGAGCCTCGATTTCTTGAACAGCCTGGGCCTTGATCGTTTCAAGGTGCCCTCGGGAGAACTGACCAACCTGCCTTATCTGCGCCGCATTGCCAGCTTTGGCAAGCCGGTCATCTTGTCGACGGGCATGGCGACGCTGGGCGAGATCGAGGCGGCGATCGAAGCGCTTGAGAATTCCGGCAGTCGGCGCGAGCAGATGACCGTCCTGCATTGCACGACCGAATATCCCGCGCCTTTCGACGAGGTCAATCTCAACGCGATGCAGACCATCGGCAACGCCTTCGGAGTTGCGGTGGGCTATTCCGACCACACGGAAGGAATCGCGGTGCCGCTCGCAGCCGTCGCCTTAGGGGCAACGGTGATCGAAAAACATTTCACCTTGGATCGGAGCTTGCCGGGTCCGGATCACGCCGCCAGTCTAGAGCCGGGCGAGCTGGCCGCCATGGTGCGGGGTATCCGCCGGGTCGAGGCGGCACTTGGCTCGGCACAGAAGCGAACCACGCCGTCGGAAGCGCGCAACCGACCGGTCGCTCGCAAATCCATTGTCGCCGCGCGCGCCATCGCCAAGGGGGAGCGGTTCGGCGACGACAATCTCACGGCGAAGCGTCCCGGTACCGGGATATCACCGATGCGCTGGGACGAGGTTTTAGGCCGTGTGGCTCCGCGAGCCTTTGCCCGAGACGAGCAGATCGAGCTATGAAGAAGGTTTGCGTCGTTACCGGTTCGCGCGCCGATTACGGTCTGTTGCGTTGGGTCATGCAGGGGCTAGCCGATTCACCTGTATGCAGGCTGCAGGTCGTGGCCACTGGAATGCATCTCAGCCCCGAGTTCGGGAGCACATGGGGCGCGATCGAGGCCGACGGCTTTACTATTGACTGGCGGGTGGAAATGCTGCTCGGTTCCGATACTGCGGTGGCGGTGAGCAAGTCGATGGGGCTAGGGCTGGCCGGTTTTGCGGATGCCTATGCGCATCTTGCGCCGGATCTTGTCGTGTTGCTGGGTGATCGGTTCGAGATTCTTGCCGCCGCGAGCGCCGCGCTCGTGGCCGGCATCCCGATCGCGCATCTGCATGGCGGGGAAGTCACCAAAGGTGCATATGACGATTCGATTCGCCATGCCATAACCAAAATGGCGCATCTGCATTTCACTGCGGCCGAACCCTACCGCAAGCGAGTGATCCAGATGGGTGAGGCGCCGGAATATGTCTGGAACGTGGGCGGCTTCGGACTTGACAACGTGCTGAAACTCGAGCCGATGAGCAGGGACGAACTGGAGGAAAGCCTTGGGCTTGACTTGGGTGCGCGCAGCCTGATGGTTACCTTTCACCCCGAGACCGCGAGTGGGGCGGCACCGACGCAACAGATGCAGGAACTCCTAGCCGCGCTTGAGCAGATCGACGCGCAGCTGATCTTCACCATGCCCAATGCCGATAACGAGGGGCGGGCATTGTTCACCATGATCGAGGCGTTTGTCGTTGCCAATCCAGGGCGGGCCTGTATGCATACCTCGCTTGGGCAGCGTCGCTATCTTTCGGCGCTCGGTGAGGTCGACGGGGTGGTGGGCAATTCTTCCTCGGGCCTGATCGAGGCGCCGGCCATGGGCACTGGCACGGTCAATATCGGCACCCGGCAAGACGGCCGGCTGCGCGCGGCCAGCGTGATCGACTGTCCCGCGGAACGCGAAGCCATCGCCACCGCCATCGCGCGTCTTTTCTCGCCCGAATTCCAGGCCGGACTTGCCGAGGTAGTCAACCCTTATGGCACTGGCGGCGCCGCCGCGCGCACCGTTGCCGCGATCGAGGCCTGGTCGCCCCCCGATGCCGCCAAGCGCTTCTTTGACTGGGACTTGCCAGCGAAGGTACGTGCGCCCGATGCCCCCCGCACACATCCGACCCCGAATGTCGGATCGGAGTCCGAACCTTGAGCGAAACCAGCCCCCTTTGGCGTCGCGTCCTTCTGCCGCCCACAGCGACACTTGAACAGGCGATCAAGAACCTCAACGAGATCGGTTCCAAGATCGTGCTTTGCGTGGACGAAGACGGCCGCCTGTTCGGTTCAGTCTCGGATGGCGATGTGCGCCGTGGCCTCCTGTATGGGAAGAGCATGTCCACGCCGATTGGCGAAATAGCCAACCGTTCACCATTGGTGGTGCCCAAGGGCGCTGACCGCAACGTCGTGCGCGCGATGATGCGGGTTAACAAGGTGCTTCAGGTGCCGGTGGTGGATGCTGACGGCCGAGTGATCGGGCTGCATCTCTGGGACGAGCTCGAAACGCGGCCCACGCGTGACAATCCGATGGTGATAATGGCCGGCGGCAGGGGCACGCGGCTCAGGCCCTACACCGAGAACTGCCCCAAACCGATGCTGCCGATCGCTGGCAAGCCGATGCTGCAACACATTATCGAGCGCGCCGCCTCTCAGGGGTTCTGGAGGTTTGTTCTTTCGCTAAACTATCTCGGCGACATGGTGCGCGATCATTTCGGAGACGGCTCATCCTATGGCGTATCGATCGAGTATGTCACAGAGACAGAACCGTTGGGCACGGCCGGCGCGCTATCGCTGCTCGACCCGGCGCCGACAATTCCCTTTGTTGTCACCAACGGTGATGTGCTTACGGATATCGATTATGGCGAATTGATCCAGTTTCGGGCGCACCACGATGCCGCTGGCGTCATGGCGGTACGGCTTTACGAATGGACGAACCCATATGGTGTGGTAGAGACGGACGGTATCGAAATTACCGGTTTTATCGAAAAGCCGGTGTCGCGCAGCCATATCAATGCCGGAATCTATGCGTTTGCTCCGGGGGCGCTTTCCTGTCTGGCGGAGAATGATCCGTGCGACATGCCGACCCTGTTTGAGCGTCTGCGCGGCGACGGGCAGCGCACGGTGGTTTACCCGATGCACGAACCTTGGCTTGATGTTGGCCGCCCGGATGACCTGGCAAAGGCCAACCGCGAACTATCAGGAAACCAGGATACAGGACAGGATTGAAAAGGTGACAGAAACCCGACGCAAAGAGGTGCATTGGTGCACTAATTGTATGGCCATGTCGACGCGGCCGCGCATCAGCTTTGACGAACGCGGCTGGTGTAACGCGTGTCAGTGGATGGAAAAGAAGCAGACACTGGACTGGGATGCGCGACACAAGGAACTGCTCGCGCTTCTTGACAAGCATCGGCGCAATGACGGCGAGTTTGACGTTCTGGTGCCGGTTTCGGGCGGCAAGGACGGCTCCTATGTTGCGTACAACCTGAAGCACAAATACGGCATGCATCCGCTCTGCGTGACCGTGACCCCGCCGCTGCCGCTGGAACTTGGCGAGCGCAACCTGCGCAACTTCGTGCAAAGTGGATACAACCACATGAGCATCAACGTTGCCTATGATGCGGTGCGCAAGCTCAACCGCCGGGGGCTCGTGGATATGGGATTTCCCTATTTCGGCTGGCTTACCGCGATGCAGGCAGCGCCGGTGCGGATGGCGGTAAGGCTTGGCATCGGCCTCATCTTCTATGGCGAAGATGGCGAAGTCGAATATGGCGGCAGCATCGAGACGGACAAGAACCCGATCTATGACGTGGCCTATATGAAGAAGATCTATCTCGAAGGCGGCTATGAGAAGATCGTCGAGCGTGCTGCCGATATCGAGCCGGTCGATCTCAATTTCTTCCACTTCCCAACCGACCAGGAACTGGAACGCAACCCCGTCGAGATTACCCATTGGTCATATTTCGAAAACTGGGATCCCTACCGCAATTATCTGGTTGCCAAGGAACATTGTGGGCTTGAGGAGGCTGAAGGCAGCAATTCCGGCACCTTTACCAACTTTGCGCAGAATGACCAAACACTCTATGCGTTGCATACCTACCTGATGTACCTCAAGTTCGGCTTTGGTCGGGCCAACCAGGACGCATCAATCGATATCCGTCGCGGCGCGATGGATCGCGAGCAGGCCGTAAATCTTGTTCGTCTCTACGATGGTCATTATCCGGAGGAATTCATCGATACGTATCTCGACTACTACCAAATGACTGCCGAGGAATTTGATTCTGTCCTCGACAAATGGGCCAACCGCGAGCTGTTCGAGAAGATCAACGGCCGCTGGCAACCTATGTTCAGGGTGGAATGACATGACAGGCAAGCTCGTCATAGTCGACTATGGCATGGGCAACCTGCATTCGGTGATGGCGGCGTTGGATTATCTTGGCGTCTCACCCGAGGTGAGCGGTGAACCCGCCACCGTCGCCACTGCCGATGCTCTCATACTGCCGGGTGTGGGTTCATTCCACAAGGCGATGGAGCGGCTCGAATCCAGCGGGCTTGCCGAAGCGATAGGCGAGGCCGTGACCTTGCGCCGGCGCAAGATTCTCGGCATCTGTCTCGGCCAGCAGTTGATGGCCGAACATGGTGAGGAGGACGGCGCACGGACAGGGCTGGGCCT
>JALSJL010000082.1 GCA_026989405.1 Marinosulfonomonas sp.
CGCGAACATCGCCGCCGCCCCGGCCGTGAAGCCGAGCAGTATCCAGGCGGGGCGGGCCCTGCGCGATCCCTCGATGGCGCGGTTGAGCCGGTCCTGCAGGATGGCTTTGTCCTGCAGCAGGCCGGCGTGTTCGATCTCCATGCGGTAGATTTCGTCGGTGACGTCCTTCAGGACCTGTTTTACGTCGCTTTTCTGCATCAATCCATGCCCCCTATCGCGGTTTTGCGGTTCTTCGTCTCTGTGGCGCTCTCAGGCTGTCTCAGCGCGTGTTTCCGGAACGTTGCCTGCAGGTCGCCCATGGCCAGCTCGACTTCCTCGAGCACGACGCTCCTGACCTGTTCCTCGTTTTCGGCGTCCAGCACCCGCGGCGCCAGGCGTTCGGCCATCTGTTCGAGATGGGTGCGGAGGGTGGTGGTGGCGTTGAGGATGACTTCCCGCACCAGGTCGATCTCCACCAGTCTGCCGGCGGCGCGTTCGTATTCCATCCGGGCCAGTTCGGCGTTGTAGTGCTCCCGCTTGGCCCGGGCGGATTGATAGTCGATTGTGGTTCCGGCGGCCGCCGGTTCGATCTCTTCCGGCGATACCGGCCGCGACAGGATTTCGGCCGCTTCCGGGGCCGGTTCGCCGCTGGGCTTGTGGGGCGTGACCGTGGACGGGTCGCGGGTGGCCCGGATCCGTTCCAGGGAGGCGTGGTAGAGCACTTTGCGCCCGTCTTCTGTCATCACCAGCCGGCCGCGTTTCTTCAACTGGGAGATATATGCCGGACGCCAGCCTACCCGCTTGGCAAATTCCTTCTGCGTCAACGCTTCGTCTTCAGATTTATTCACTATCTTTCAATTCTTGCTCAAAAAACTATTAGATTGTTAATAATTGATAACTTATGACTCGACTATTACCCGACGATATTACTCAACGGATTCAGTCATCATGCCGGCGTGTTACCCGAGTGAGCGTGTTACCCGACTCACGCGGGGAAAATTTCGTTTTTTTTGTTTTCTTGAGATTGAAAAAAATTCATCTCTCCTGCGCCCGTATAGGGATTCGAAAAGTCGGGTAACATTCCAGGCACCATGCGGCTTCGTCGGGTAATATTGTCGGGTAACTCTCGGCTCATCCGGTTCACTCGGGTAACATCCCGGAGCGTTTCTGTTGTCGTTTACGGTCAGGCAAAGTTATTCCATGCCTCAACCCAGTCCTGAATCAGGTTTTTCGATCTCTCCATGCTCTCCGTGTACCATTTCTCCTCGCTGCAATCTGGCGGTTTGGGAGGCACGCCTGGCAGAACCAGGAAGCTCCGTTGGCGTTTTCCAACACTTGAATCCATCACCCACTTTCTCTTTGCCCTTTGGACATCGTGCTTCCTGACAAGCGTGTCCACCAGTCTCTTTTGGTTGGCAGGCGACCGGTATCCCCTGACGGCGCACCATCGCCGGTAAAGCTTGAAAAGGTCCTCTGTGAGGACCGGCATCGAGTTGAGCTCTCCGAACTCTCCTGCCTCCAGTTCGTAGTAGAACTCGCTGGTCGTATCCATGGATAAATGGATCAGTTCTTCCTTGGCCATGGTTTCCGGGGGCTTGGCGTGTTCGTCGAATCCAGACAGGTCCAGGTTCATCAAATAATGATGTAATGCCTCCACGCCGCCATTACGCAGTTCCATTTTCACTTCCAGGTAGAATTCCTTGGAGAGTTTGGGCGGTGTCCAGATCACGCAGTAACGCCGGTCATCCTCTTCCAGGACCACGGGCATGCGTTCGTTGGAAAGGAAGACCATGTTGACGTGGTTTTTTTCGTCGTAGGCCTTGATCTGCTTCGGGTTGATCCGGATCCATTCCCCGGTGATCAGACCCTTGAGTTTGTTTTTGATGTGGAACAGCTCCGAACGGGCGATCACTTCGTCGGCGATCAGGAACAGCTTTTTGCTGGCCCAGTCGTTGAATTTGTCCTCGACCGCTGACTGGTCGATGATGCGGCCGTAGGGGCCGTAGATTTGCATGATCGATTCGAAGAACAGGTTCTTGCCAGTTCCCTGGGGGCCGTGGACCACGATGGCGGTACGCATTTTCGCCCCTGGGTTCTGGATTGGGTAGGCCAGCCACTTCAGTACCCATTCGTAGAGTCGTTTCGATCGCTTTCCTTCCCGGCTGCACATGTACCCGAGCAGGTCTAGCAAATTCTCGCAGTTGCCGGGTTTTGGCTGGGTCGGCCATCCAGACCATAGATTGCATTTGATCGCTTTGTCTTTGCAGGCTGGATCGAAACCGACTTCATCCTGGCGGACGATTTTTCGCTCCGGGTGCTCCATCCAGGCCCGGTAAAGTTCGCGGCGGATGCATAGGTCCCGGACGTCTGACATGGCGATGAGTATGTGTTCCTGATGGTCGAAGGCGGCACCGCCATGGCCATAGACCATGGAGAAGCGGTCCAGGAGTTCCTGAAGGGTTTCGATCGGCCGAAGGCCGCCATTCCCCGCTCCCCCGGCTGGTGACTCTCCGCCGCTTCCGGCGTCGATGCGGCGGCGCCAGCCCTTGGATTCGATGACCGCCTCGATCTGCCGGCGGACGGCCTGGAGGCCTTCGGCAAGGTGCAGATCGTTGAAATCGGTGATCTTGCGGCTTCGGGTTTCGAATTCCCGCCAGCGCTTGGCGTCATCCTCGAAATTCGGGATGGCCACCGCGCCATCCACCGCCAGGGCGGCCGCCTCGGCGGCCTCGATGCCGGCGTTCTTCGCTCCATGTCCCTCGCCACAGTGCGGGCAGGTCTTTCCCTGGGAAACCCGGACCGGCAGGCGACAGTGGCGGCATTTTTGGAAATCGTCGTCATCGGCAGCCAGCACCCAGCGGACCGTCTTGTATCGTTTCCGCAGGATCGACGCGACCACTGGCATGTTTCCCGCATCGAAGGCGATTGCGACAGGCAGCCCTGTTGCCTCGTGGATCGAGGCGCCGGTGGCGTAACCCTCGCAGATGACCGCAACGCCGGAGGGCATGCCGATCAGGAAGAATCGGCCCTGCTTCTGAAGCCCGGCCGGCCAGAATTCCTTGTCACGCCCTGTCTTTCCGATCCTCGATGCGTGTGACTTGCGGTTGAGGATGAACTGCAATCCATGCACGGTCCCCGAGACATCCAGCATCGGAATGACCAACGCGCCGGATTCCGTATAACGGATGCCATGCGCCTGGACGCCCTTGCGTATCAGATAATCGTTGGCGCCAGTGGTGTCAGAGGGGAGACATTTCGCCCAGACCTTATGGGCCCGCAATGCAGCCCTTTCCGCCTGTCGACGCCGTTCCGCATCGGCTTTCTTTTTGTCCTCGCGGATCCGCTCCTGCAGCGCCTTGTATTGCTGATCCGTGAGCTTCGACCGGTCGATCTTGATCTTTTGGGCGCCATTGTCATTCCCTCGCCAGACGCCATACGAACCAGCGATCAGGTAGTCATCATCGGTCCGCAGCTCATGGAGGACATACCACCCGCGCTTCTCCCGATCGCCCTCCACCTTGCAACGGACGATCTTCCCGGACACAACCAGGGAATCCACCAGCAGTCCGGCAGCTCGAAGCTGCGCCATCACACTGTCATAATTTCCCCAGCTCACAGTTACCAAATTACCTAACTTATTGATTTACAATCAAACTACCTACCCACCCCTCGAAGTTCGAATTACCCTTGTTGGGTGAGCGCAGGAAGGACCCATCACCTGGTTATCTCAGTTGTATTGATGCAACAGCAAGGCCGTCCCTTCACAAAACCAAGGGGCAAAGGGATTACAGGGTGCTTCATCCGGCCTGATTCGTAAGGGTATTCTCGAGAATCATCAGCGCCCTGCGAGCTTCAGATATTTCTTTCCTTAGGCGGGCTACCTCAATGTTGTCTAGTTTGTTATCCGCCAATGCCTCTTCGGCCACACGGCAAACGTCGCCGTGTTCCGATGCGGCATGAAGAACGGCCTGTGCAACTGAATTGCCGCGCTCTTTTGGCCTGGTCATGAATTGCCCACCGAACATTTCGCAAAGTATTTCCAGCGGTGAGGTGTCCCCTGTATCCATAAGGATGGAAACGAATTCGCCAATAGTCGGCTGGTGAAGATCGTCATTTGGGTTCAATTTTCCAATCAGTGTTAGTTCGCGTTTCCCCAGCCTCCGCGCGACACCAGAGATACCGCCTTGGGCTTTTAGTGCGGACTGGTGCAGAGTCAGAAATAACATATCCATCATGTGTTATCTCCTGTCAGGTATCGCTGCATGCTGCTTGATCATTCCGTAACCTCTCAATATCGAAAAAACACCCCCGCGCAGGCGGGGGCGAGTCCAACAAGAGGAGGAGAAAGTTGCCCGATACTGTTGCCTTGCCAGGCCGTTTACCGCCTCGGAGCAGGGCGGCGGTGAAAATGGGGCGGGAATCCCACGGTTATACTTGTCCATACAGCTCAACAACTTCACCCGAGGACTCCCAATGAACGACGAATTACTGCGGCAACTGCTCGCAAGGCTCGACCGCCTGGAAAACGAAATCGTTTCCATGCGCTCGCTGATTGTGAAACAGGCGAATCAGACATTGGCGCTGCGCTGTCTCGTGATGGCCGAGATAAGCCTGATGCGCCCCGATGTCGCCGAGGTGCTGGCGGACCGCTATGAAGCGATGCTGGATCAACACCTGGATGACATTCAGCCGCCTTTCCAGATGCCCGAGATTCTCGAGGAAATCCCGAAAATGCTTCGCCTTCAAGCGCAATCGGGCGATGGCGGCCGTATCTGAGCGCCAGTTCCGAGAGGTTCGGATATGGCATGTATCGCCCGCATTTCGAGCTCATGTCCTCGCGTTTCAGATCCTCATCCCAAGGCAAATGCGGCATGGCGCGCCGGCATTGTCCTGGCCAGTTGTGCCGGCAGGCAGCGTTATCGCAGAAGACACGGGTCATGCGGAGGATTCCTCGGGCGCCTCGCCGAAGATGTCGGGGCGAAGTTCGTAGCGGGTAACGCGGCAGTTGGTGGCGCGTTCGATCTGGATGGCGAATCTTGGCGGTAACGGTCTTTTCCCGCTCAATATTTGTGGCAAAAACTGAGGGCTCATGCCGATTGAACGGCAGAACTCTGATTTGCTTGGGAATAATTTAATGGCTTCCGAAATTGCCTCGCGCATCAC